>JAKSBP010000173.1 GCA_022361035.1 Clostridia bacterium | reverse complement strand
TTTTATAGATAAACAATATTATAGATGAGTGATTGAGAATGTTAACTTACTACAGCAGCCACTGAGAATCCTTTAGGCTCATGCTATAAATCTGTTTTTAAATAGATAATAAGAAGGTTAAACAGATTTATAAGAATCGCTCAAAAGGAAACCTCAGAGTCTGCTTTCGTTTATTAAGTTTCTTAGTCACACATCTATAACATTAAAAATAAATTTCAAAGTAAATAATGAACGCTTCTACATTTTTTATTTGCAATTTATTAAACCTTAAAGTTGTTTATTTTTAATTTATATTACTTCTTTCTCCCTATTTTTAACTCTCTAGCATAGTAAAACAAATACTGTTGAGCAAAGCCTGCAATACCTCCAAACTTTTCCTGGGCGAAGCTTTGAATCTTCTTAAGGCTTGTTCCCTCTGGAACATAAAAGTGCTCCATCACCCTTTTCACCCATATATCTATGGGGAAAGCATCATCCTTATCCATAGAAAAGAACATAATACAATCGGAAACCTTTGGCCCTATTCCAGGAAATATCATGAGCTGCTCCCTAGCTTCTTCAGTACTTACATCCCTTAAGCTATAAATATCTACTTCCTTGTTGACTACAAGCTTAGCAGCATTTAATATATATTTATCCCTAAATCCTACTCCACTAAACTGAATATCCTTTATATCTAGAGTAGATAACCTTTCAGGCCGTGGAAAATCATAATACTTCTTTCCCTTATATTCTCCAATAGGTTCTCCATAATTTTCACTTAAGGCTTCTATAGCCTTTTTAATCATAGGTATCCTATTGTTTGCAGAGATTATAAAGGATACTAGTATTTCCCATTCATCCTGTTTGAGTATTCTAATGCCGTGACCAAATTTTACGGAAGTATCCATTGTTTCATCCAGCTTAGCTAAACTATCCTTTACATCCCCATAATTTCTGCCTAAATCAAAGTACCTATACCATATATCCATAAATTCATCATAACTTGTATTATCAATATAGACAGTATCATTTTCCTTTTTTAAATTAATAACCTTTCCAAAGGCTGTTCCCGTATAGCTTCCATCACTTTGTTTATTCCATCTAAAACACTGACCACACTCAAATATATGGGGTAATTCAAAATCCTTTACCTCCTCTAATACTACTCCACTTTCCATTTCATTAATCTTCATATCGTTAAACCCTCCAATACCTTTTATTTATTATTACAAGAAATTTATTCTATGAATAAAAAACACTAAAATTTAAAATTAATTTTCTAAAAGATTTTATTTTAAAACTAGATATCTTTATATTTAAGCCTATAGGAATAATTCACTAATAAAATAATATATTATTTAAAAAGGATTTGTCCACTAAATATAGAATTATTTTACTGATATATTAATAACTACTTCAAAGATTAATATATTTTACCGAAAAAATATATAAGAGTTAATTATTTCAGTAAAATTTATTTTAAATTCTAATGCATCATGACCATTAGCCTGATGCTAATGGCTGGTTATCTATAGATATCCAATCTCAAAAGGGAAAATATTCAGTAGAAAATAATGAGACTCCCAACATTTTTTCAATGAATATTCTTTACATTTAAGTTAGATATTTCTGTAGATGGTAATTGTAAAATTATCTCAAATAACCAAACTTTAAGGGTGAATGGTCATGAATAGCTTTCTAGATAAACTTAAAAAAAATCAAATATTAACAAATGAAGATATTCTCTTTTTAAAAGAAAACATCAAGGTAGATAATCCTAATCTCGATAATTCCACTAAAGCTAGCCTCCTAGCTAAGTCCATCCATAGTATTTTAAATGAGAGGCTAAGGGGTTTTACTAAGGATTACAAAAATAATATTAAAGCTTACCTTATAAAAAATATCTTCTTAAAGAACAAGAAATCTATCTGTCAATACGACATCCTTAAGGCATGTGCCTCATCAAAGAATATCTCCCTTGAACACCTATATCAAGTTACTAGGTGGCTAAAAAACCAACTCAAGGAAGAAGTGGCCCTACATACTGTAAAAAATATAATTCAAAGCATAACTATGGATGTCAATGGCTATATGGAAGATAGAAGCTCCCTAAATAGAGTTCCTGGGGAAAATGCTGGGCATAATTCTATGGATAAAACTCCTTTAAATCAAATTCCCCATAGTACTAACCTTCCTATAGATAATAAACACTCCTGCAATGGAGACCACTTATTAGAAAGTAGTAAAAATTCAAAGACTAAAGATAGTTTATATAGCAAAAAAAATACTTTTAAAAAAGCAGCTATAAAATCTAATACCCATAGTGAATACATTTTAAAACTTAAAAATAAAATTGAAGAATTTATATGTGCAAATATTTTAAGTGAAAAAAATAGAAAGTATGTACTTAGTTATTCCCTTGCAATATGTCTCTTAATCCCTTCATTTACCCATATGATTAGGATTTCCCTTGACAAGGACCCTATTGAAATTGTCAGCAGCTCAGAATACGATGAATCTAAAGAAGGGAATGGAGAAATTATTATAGATAAGGAAATTCAACTTTTAACCAGTCATTTGCCAAAGGACTTCAAGCATAGGAGAGTAAACCAAAATGCATTAAGGGATTATTTAATAAAAAGGAATTCACTTTTGGCTAAGGAACCATATTTTTCAATAATAATCAATACCTCTAGGGAGTTTAACATAAACCCTATTCTCCTATTTTCGATAGCAGGCCACGAACAGGCCTTTGTTCCACAGGATCATAAATATGCCCAGAGGATTGCAAATAACCCCTATAACGTTTTTCAAAGCTGGATAAACTATAATACGGATATAGAGGACTCCTCAAAAATAGCTTGTAGGACAATCATAAACCTTTTAAGGGATAGGCCGAATAGAGAGGACCCCTTTCAATGGATGAATAGAAAATATGCCGAGGATAAAAATTGGTGGAAGGGAGTTAAGTCAATATATAATATGCTGGAAGAAAAGACTATGTAATTAAGCTAATAAATGATAAAGGGGTGATATCACCCCTCAGATTGAAATTGTACCCTTTATTTATCAACGCTAATATCTATGAAATTAAATTGTACCCCATCAAACAATCCCATATCTGTAAGCTTAAGCTCAGGTATTACAGGAAGGGAAAGGAATGACAGGGTCATAAAGGGATCAATCCTCCTATTAACACCTAGGTCATAGGCTATATCCAGCATCTCTTTAAGTTCTTTACTCACTTCACCTAAGGATTTATCGGATATCAACCCTCCTATTGGCAGCGGTAAGGATTTTAAGACCCTACCTTTGGAACATATAGTAATTCCACCATCTATCTTTCTTATCTCATCTATAGCTATTAAAATATCCTCATCATTATCTCCTATGATGATTAAGTTATGGCAGTCGTGGGCAACGGTAGAGGCTATGGCTCCCCCTTTAAGATTAAAATTTTCAACAAGACCAAGACCAATATTTCCTGTTCCTCCGTGTCTTTCAATTACCACAAGCTTTAATATATCAAGCTTATCATGATATTTAAAGTATCCCTCCTCCGTATCCACCTTTCTGACAACCTTTTTAGTTACTAGGCTTTGGGGTAATAATTTCATCACGTTTACTATATCAGAATCTAATTTTATTTTAAGTTTCTCCCTATCTATCTCCTGCAGTTTAACAGTATTCAACACATTACTATTTTTTCTATCTTTTACTTCGAACAGAGAATTACCTTTCTGTGCCACTAACTTACCCTCTTTAAATACCCTTTCAACATTAAAGCTTTCAATGTCCTCTAACACTATTAAATCCGCCATATATCCCGGTGCAATTCCACCCCTATCGTATAATCTATAGCACTCGGCAGCATTCAACGAGGCAATCTTAATTGCAGCGATTGGCTCGATTCCATTTTTTATAGCTAACCTTACATTGTTGTCAATATGTCCCCTCTTTAATATATCCTCTGGATGTCTATCATCGGTACAAAACAGTATCCTTCTAAGGTTAGCTCTATTCACTCCCTTAATTAGAGCCCCCAGATTTTTCGCAGCCGATCCCTCTCTTATTAGAACGTACATACCTAATTTGATTCTAGCCTCCATTTCCTCTATGGTAGTACATTCATGTTCAGTCTTTATTCCAGCCGATATATAGGCATTTAGCTCTTTTCCATCGATATTTGGGCCATGCCCATCCTTTACCATGCCTTTAGCCATTCTTATTTTCTCAAGAATCCCTTCATTTCCTCCAATTACAGCAGGATAATCCATTAGTTCCCCTAAACCTATGACCCTATCGTAATCAATCATACTTTTAAGTTTATCAGCAGAAAGTCTTGCACCTGAATTTTCAAAGGCTGTAGCCGGTACACAGGATGGAAGCATAACAAATACATCTAAGGGAATATCTTTACTCCCCTCTAAAATATATTTTATTCCTTCTAATCCACATACATTGGCAATTTCATGGGGGTCAGCTATTACTGTGGTAGTTCCGTAGGGTACTACGGCCCTTGCAAATTGACCTGGAGTCACCATGGATGACTCAATATGTACGTGTCCATCTATAAGACCCGGTGCCACATATTTGCCCCTTAAATCAATTTCTTCTTTTCCGAAATATTCCCCTATCCCAGCTATTCTTCCATCACTTATCGCTAGATCTCCTTCAATTATATTTTCTGAAAATACATCTACAATCTTAGCATTTTTTAGGACTAAATCAGCCTTAATTCTTCCAGAAGCTATGTCAATTCTCTTTTTTATATCATCGGTCAAGGTATCACTTCCTTCCTTTTTTAAATATATGCTCCATACCCTTTTCAGTTAATCCCTTACTATACCTACTTCCTGAAAGGTAACCATTTCATTATTCATATAAACTGC
>JAKSBP010000125.1 GCA_022361035.1 Clostridia bacterium | reverse complement strand
CTTCCCAGCGATTTTTATGAACCTGTTTAGCCTCTATTTATTATATTCAAAACAGGTTTATATCATGAGTCAAAAGGATTCTCAGTGGCTACTTGAGTAAGCTTATCTTTACAAGTTTATATCTATAGAGATAAACAAAATTGAAAACTAAGATAAATTTGAAAGAAGATAATGAGTGCTGTTACATTTTTCTTTCAAATTTATTTATTTTTAAAGCTTTTTATTTATATTTATGAATATATGGCTTTAAAATTTATCAATCAAAGAAGCTTACAGCCTGGTTAGCTTTACTATACTTTCGATGAAACTATGTAGTGTGGAAATTATAGAGAGGTGTAGGAGACAAATGCTTTTACAAATTTGGAAAAAGTATGGGTTTGTTTTATTGTTGCTTTTTATCATAGGAGGTTTTTATAGCAAAATCTTTGCTCTGATTGCGCTCATTTGCATGTTGGGACCAATAGTATTGGCATTACTAGGCTATGGAAGACTATGGTGTAAGAATATATGCCCAAGGGGTAGCTTTTATGACAAAGTAATTTATAAATACTGTAGTAAAAAGCCCAACCCTAAACTTATTAAATCCACGGTATTTAAAATAGCTGTAATATTATTTATATTTATTATTTTTGGAGCTGGTATTACTAAATATTGGGAAGATATAAAAAAAATCGGTAGTATATTTCATAGGATGATTATAGCTACCACCCTAGTTGGAATAATATTAGCATTTATCTTTAATCATAGGACATGGTGTTGCCTTTGCCCTATGGGAAGCATAGCTTTATTCATTTCTAAATATAAAAAGAATAGAAGATAATAATAAAGAGTTGGATTAGTTTCCAGCTTTTTTTATATAAAGATAGGAAATAAAGTATGAAAAATACGGGGAGGTACTTTTATTTACTTTAATATATTTATTGACAAATAATGGGCGTATAATATAAAATTAATACATAAAGTTAACGATAAAGTAAAAATGGGGGCCTTTAAAGTGAAGAAGCTTAAAAAAGAAGTGGTTAAAGAATTAAATCAACATATCTTACCATTTTGGATGAAGTTAAAGGATGAAGAAAATGGAGGGTTTTATGGTGTAGTTGATTATGAATTAAATATTGATAAGGGAGCAAATAAGGGTGGGATAGCTATAACCAGATTCTTGTGGTCCTTTTCTGCTGCCTGCCGTATCACAAAAAAAGAAGAGTATTTAGAATATGCCCATCATGCCTTTAATTTTCTAAAGACCAAAGTATATGATTGTAAACACAAAGGTTTATATTGGATGTTGGATTATGTAGGAAATCCAATAGATACAAGAAAGCATATCTACACCCAGGCCTTTGGCATCTATGCTTTAAGTGAGTACTATAGAATAACAAATAGCAATGAAGCTTTGGAATTGGCTAAGGAATTATATAATTTAATTGAAACAAAGGGCTATAGTGATGAAAGAAATGCATATATGGAAGAATTTAATAGGGAGTGGATAGAAACAACTAATGAAATGTTAAGTGAGAATGGTGTATTAGCTGACATTACAACAAATACCCATCTACATATTATTGAAGCCTATACTAATTTATATAGGGTATGGCAAAGCAAGGAATTAGAAGATAGACTGATTAATTTGATAGATATATTCTATGAAAGGATTTTCAATAAAAAAACGAAATCTTTAGGTGTTTTTTTCGATAGGAATTGGAATGAAATATTAGATTTGAAATCCTTTGGCCATGATATTGAAGCCAGTTGGTTAATTGATGAAACATTGAAGCTTTTGGAGATGGAGAAGGAAGAGTTTATTAACATGGTAGTTGATATTGCCTACAATACTGCTGATATAGCAATCCAAGAGGATGGCTCCATCATTAATGAAAAGGAGTGTGATAGGACGGACTATACCCGTGTGTGGTGGGGGCAGGCTGAGGCAATGGTAGGTTTTTTAAATGCCTATGAACGTACAGGAGATAAAAGGTTTTTATACTTGGTAAAGGGTTTATGGGGCTATACTAAAGATTATGTAATAGATAAGAGAGATAATAGCGAATGGTTTTGGTCCGTTGAATCCAATGGTAGACCTACGAAAAGGGAGATAGCTGAGCCTTGGAAAACACCATATCATAACACGAGATTTTGTTTAGAAATAATAGAAAGGGTGAAGGAATAATGATCCATAAGAGATATTATGAATTACTTAGTAAACAGGAGGATTTAATAACTCGTAAAAACAAAAAACAGGAAGATTTCTATAATGGTATTTACGATAAGTATAAATATCCCATTATCACACGTCATCATGTGCCTATCCATTGGAGATTTGATTTAAATGAAGAAACTAATCCTAATTTTATGGAAAGACTAGGAATTAATGCAACATTTAATCCAGGTGCCATTTATCTAGGAGGTAAATATTACTTAGTAGTGCGAGTTGAAGGCCTAGACCGCAAATCATTTTTTGCCATTGCAGAGAGTGATAATGGAGTTGATAATTTTAGATTTTGGGACTATCCAATTACTTGGGAAGATGTTGATAAGGAAGAGACTAATATTTATGATATGCGCTTAGTTAGCCATGAGGATGGGTGGATTTATGGGATATATTGTTCTGAGAGTAAAGATACAAGTGCGTCCTCTTCGGATACTTCCAGTGCTGTTGCCCAAGCGGGTTTAGTAAGGACGAAGGACTTAAGGACATGGGAAAGGTTACCCAATATAGAAACCCCATCACCTCAGCAGCGTAATGTTGTATTACATGGGGAGTTTATTGATGGCAAATATGGATTTTATACCCGCCCTCAAGATGGTTTTATCTCAACGGGCTCCGGTGGTGGAATTGCCTTTGGCCTATGCGAAGATATTTTAAAACCAGTGATTGAAAAGGAAACCTTAATAGATGGAAGAAGATATCATACTGTCTATGAGGTAAAGAATGGACAGGGACCAGCACCAATAAAGACAGAAAAGGGATGGATTCATGTTGCCCATGGTGTACGAAATACTGCAGCGGGATTAAGATATGTATTATATACCTTTGCAACCAGTTTAGAGAAACCCTTTGAAATAATTAGTAAACCCGGTGGACATTTTATAGCACCCTACGATGGAGAGCGTGTTGGAGATGTATCTAATGTAATTTTCTGTAATGGTGCAGTAGTAAATGAGAAAAATGAAGTGTTTATATATTATGCTTCAAGCGATACACGTATCCATGTTGCCGTGACTACAATAGAAAAGCTAGTTGATTACACCTTTAATACACCTGAGGACCCATTTCGCTCACTTGAATGTGTGGCTCAGCGTAGTAAGCTAATTGAAAAAAATTTAGATATGTTAAGGGAAAGTAAAAGCTGTGAAGCAACTTAAATATAGATGAGTGATAGAGAAAGTTAACTTACTACAGCAGCCACAGAGAATCCTTTAGGCTCATGCTATAAATCTGTTTTTAAATAGGTAATAGAAGGTAAAACAGATTTATAAAAATCGCTCTAAAGGAAACCTCAGAGCCTGCTTTCGTTTATTAAGTTTGTTAGTCATACATCTATAGTTGAGGAGGCTCTTTTATTATATACTATAGGTAACCAACTTTATATGAAAAGGAAAAATTGGAGTGTTTGGCTATAGGAATCAAATAGGTTGAGTTATACATTTTCATTTTATTGTTGGTTACCTATAATATACAAAAGAAGGAGATAGATATATGAAAAGAAATATTACGATGCGGGATATAGCAGAAAAGTTAGGTGTCAGTAATGTAACGGTATCTAAGGCACTTAATGACAAAGAAGGAGTTAGTGAAGAACTGAAAATCAAGATAAAAAAACTTGCAGAGGAAATGGGATACCGTTATAACACACTTGCTAAAGCCATGAAGGAGGGTCAAGCATATAATATTGGTGTTATAATAGCAGAGCGTTTTACAGGAGAGCATAAATCCTTTTACTTACAATTTTATCAGCATATATCGAAATTATTAGATGAGCATCAATATTCTGGGATTTTACACATACTCACCTCTGAGGATGAGAAGAAGCTTAACCTGCCTAGAATATATCACGATAAAAAGGTTGACGGATTTATTATTTTAGGTCAGATTAGTAAAGAGTATATAGGAATATTGCAAAATATTGAAATACCCATAATTTTCTTAGATTTTTATGATGACCATGTAGAGATTGATTCAGTAATTACTGATAATTTCTATGGAGCCTATGAAATCACAAACTATTTAGTTAAAAGTGGCCATGAGAAAATTGCTTTTATTGGCAACATCTACGCAACTAGTAGCATTCAGGATAGATTTTTAGGATATTATAAATCTCTATTAGAGCACAGGATAAAATTAAAGGAAGACTATATTATTAATGATCGTGATGATAATGGAAAATTTATTGATTTATGTATCCCTGATAATTTACCCACAGCCTTTGTCTGTAACTGTGACCGTATTGCCTACAACCTAATAAATAAATTGAAAAGTTTAGGCTATAATATTCCAAAAGATTTTTCAGTTGTAGGTTTTGACAACGATATATTTGCATCAATATCTGACCCCAAAATAACAACCGTTGAAGTCAATATTGAAGAGATGGCAAAGACAGCCGTTAAATTTATTATTGAGAAGATTAAGGACGAAGATAAAAAATACGGCAGGGTTCTAGTAAAGGGAAGAATAATATATAGGGATTCCGTTGAAAAAATCGAACAGGGTAATAATTGATGCCTTGTTCTTATTTTTATCCACATAGGATGTATAAAGAAGATTATAGATTAATAGACATTAAGGGGGAAGGTGTCACTTGGATTTTAAAATCTATACTATTTTAAATAGGGCATATAAATACTTTATAGCAAGTTTTTATTTTTGGGTGTATTTATTTAGAGGAATAGTTGTATATGGTTTAATTCCATCGAGTTGTTCCTTGTTTTCCGTTATGGAGGATATAAAGGAAGATAGGGATTGTGATGGGATTAAGAAATTATTTTTTGAATACTATAGGGAATATAAGATTTATAGGATTCACTCTTTAATATTTGCCTTTATTACATTTTCAATTTATGCTTCCCTATTTTTTTTAAATAAAGTAAACAATAAGATTGCTTTGATTTTTACAATTGTACTTATTTATTTACTAGCTATGATTCTTTTAATATTAACCTACACAATAAACTACTTAGTATTTAAAAAGTGTGATTTTAAGACGGCATTTATTTCTTCATTTATATTTACTGTTAAGAATATCTTTCCATCCCTTAGCATAGTAATATCATTTATTATGCTATTTATAATAGGAAGAATGAATTTAGTTTTTTTAATATTTTTTCTACCCTTTTTATATGTACTATTGGTGAGGACCCTATTAAGTAAATTGACAGAGTTTGAGGAGGAGAGGCAATGAAACAGTTAAAGAGACCTAATGTACTGTTAATATATACTGACCAGCAGCGCTGGGACAGCTTGAAGTGTTATGGGAATGACTTAGTAAAGACCCCAAATCTAGATAGATTAGCAGAGGAAGGAGCTTTGTTTGAACACAGCTATGTCCAAAATCCCTTTTGTATGCCCAGTAGAATGTCAATGCTGACAAGTCAATATCCTGGAAATTTAGGTATAGGAACTAATGGAATCCCGGCTCCCAATGATAGACTATTGGTTCATCAAGTCCTAAAGCCCTATGGTTATCATGCAGCTAATATTGGGAAATTGCATTTTTCACCCCATGTTAGCCGTGACCATAAAGACTGTCATCCTACATATGACTTTGATACCCTAATTTTATCCGATGAGCCGGGTTGCTACGATGATGCCTATACAAAATGGGTAGAGGAATTAAACCCATCTATGTTAGAAAGGGTAAGGACTTCACTGCCTCCCGCAGCCTTTAAATATAATCATACTGAGTATTCTAAAATACCTAGGGAAACCCATGAACCATATGTATTCCAAGGAGAGGATAGATTGACCCATAGTGCCTTTATTGCCTCTGAAACCTGTAGTTTTTTAGAGGCCAATAGAAATAATAGATTTTTTGCTATTGCGGGCTTCTATGCACCCCATACACCAGTCAATCCTCCACAAAAATATGTTAATATGTATAATCTAGACAATATACCATATCCCAGGATGGGGCCGGATGATGAATTTTTGCCATTTTTAAAGGAAGTTCCCAGGGAACATTGGAAAAAGGTTATTGCTCATTACTTGGCCTTAGTAACCCATGTTGATGAATGTGTGGGAGAAATTTTAAATAAGTTAGACGAATTGGGGTTAAGTCAAGATACACTAGTTATTTTTACCTCGGACCATGGAGAATATTTAGGAGATCATGGAAGGATACAAAAAGGCTGGCCCGGCCATGATGTTATAATTAGAGTTCCATTAATTATGAGGTATCCAAGAAAAATAAAGAGAAATCTTAGAATATCTAACTTAGTTGAATCCGTTGATATTGTCCCAACGATTATTGATTATTGTGGAATTCAGCAGCCTAATTCATTTCAGGGAATGAGTCTAAGACCTTTAATCGAGGGGAGAACAGATAAGCATAAGGATGAAGTTATTGTTGATATGTTTAACCCAAGGGGCTATCGAGGAACAACAATAAGGACAGATAAATATAAGTACTATTTAGATACCGATGGGAATGAATTTCTGTTTGATTTAGAAAATGACTCCAATGAGTTCTATAATCTTGCACAAAAAGAGAAGTATAAGGAAATTGTATCAGATATGAGAAAATCCATGATAATAAGGCTTCAGCAAGTATGCTATAGGAATCAAAATCAAGTAGCTGAATATTAGCTTAAAGTCATATGGATAATTTTTTTATCTATAAAAGGGTGGATAAACTGCATATTCTTAAGGGAGTAGTTGGAAATACTTTCTATAATATATTGACTTAATGAAGTAAACAAACTATAATTAAACTATAACTTAAACGATAAAGTAAATTAATTAAATTAAATTGTAAGGGAGAGTGGATAGATATGAGGGAGTTTTTGTTATATACATATGGAGCTAAGAATAAATTTTATGAAGAAAAAGGGGGAAGTTATAGTGGGTAGGAAAAGGTTTTTAATAGTATTATTTGCTGTACTAACGATTTTAATGGCATTTACTGGATGTGCAAAGGATGAAACTGTGGAGATAAATTCTGCTGAGCAAGAGGGAGAAAGTGCTGTCAAAGGAAATATTACGGTTTTAACAAATAGAACTGATATAGTTGATACGGTATTTGAAGATTATGCAAAGAAGTTTAACGAGAAGTATCCTCATGTAAAGATTAGCTTTGAATCATTCACAGATTATCCAGGGGAAGTAAAAATACGTATGAATACAAAAGATTATGGTGATGTACTATTAATTCCTAATGATGTTCCATTACAAGACTTACCAGATTTCTTTGAACCCCTTGGTTCAGTAGCTGAACTAAGTGAAAAGTATCTGTTTGTAGATGAAAAAGCATATAATCAAGTGGTTTACGGTATACCGGTAACTATAAATACCCATGGGATTTTATATAATAAAAGAGTTTTTGCTGATGCAGGAATCACAGAGTTACCTAAAACCCCACAGGAATATATTGATGCTATGAGAAAAATTAAGGAAAATACCGATGCCATACCCTATTATACAAATTATGCTGCGGGTTGGACAATGGACCAATGGGAAGAACATAAAACAGCAGTGGCAGGTACCCCCGATTACGTAAACTCTCTACCCCATATTGATGACCCATTCTCATCGGGTAGACCTCATTATATAGTCTATAGGTTAATGTATGATTTAGTTAAGGAAGGATTAGTAGAGAAAGACCCCATGACTACGGATTGGGAGTCATCAAAAATTGGGCTTGCAAAGGGAGAAATAGCCTCAATGGTATTAGGTTCTTGGTCAATTGTTCAAGTTCAAGAAAAGGCTGAAAATCCTGAAGATATTGGTTATATGCCATTCCCTTATAATATAGATGGAAAGAGATACGCATCCAGTGGTGGAGACTATAAGATTGCTGTAAGTAAAAATAGTGAGAATAAGAGGGCAGCAAGGGCTTGGCTTGATTGGTTTTTAAGTGAATCTAATTTTGCCCTTGACCAAGGAGGAATTTCACCAGTAATAGGCCATGAATACCCTTCTACATTGAAAGCATTTAAAGAGTCGGGAGTTGAATTTATAAAAAATAATCCTCCTCCAGCAGGAGAAGAAGGGTTAGTTGATGCTATCGACCAAGAAGGAGAAATTGGTTTTATGGTACCAGATTTTAAGCGTCGTATTATTGAAGCTGCCCTAGGAAATAGGGATGAGACATTTGATGATATTATGGAGGATTTAAACAGTAGATGGAAAGAGGCTAGAGCAAAGGTTATGAAGTAAATTTAATAAGGGTCTTTATTATATATAGGAGTATTGTTATGGTATTTAGGGAAAGTATCTACAGACTTTCCCTAAAATTAACCATTATTTCATATATACTATAGATGTGTGATTGGGAATATTAACGCACTCAATCAGCCACTGAGAATCCTTTAGGCTCATGCTATAAATCTGTTTTTAAGTAGATAATAAAAGGTTAAACAGATTTATAAAAATCGCTCAAAAGGAAACCTCAGTGCCTGCTTTCGTTTATTAAGTTTTTAACTCACACATTTATATATAATTACGGCCTTAAAAAGACCTATTGCTATTAAAGTAGCTTACT
>JAKSBP010000110.1 GCA_022361035.1 Clostridia bacterium | reverse complement strand
ATACGGGACATAAATTCCTAAACATATATCGGCCCTTTCTGTGCAGTTGAGTAAATCATCTTCCCCATTAAGATACTTTGTAAATAACTTTAATGCATCGTACTTATGGGTCTTGCTTCCGTCTACTCTTATTGGTGCTTCTTCACAGTATGGTGGTTCAAAAAAATTGTCAATACTTATATGTTGTTTTGCAATTTCTCCATTAAATTTTAAATTATCATCCCACTCCTCTGTTGTACATATGTTATATACATTAAAACCTGTTGACCCTGACGCAAGTAACAAAACTGAGTGGAAAATAGGTGTTATTGCCTTTCCATAGGTTTTGTCCGTCCATACATGACCCCAATTATCTTCGATATTAGGTCCTTTAAACCTTTTTGATGTGAATACTATTCTGTTAAATGCATCATCATCATATATGGCATTACCAGCCCAATTTGTATAACCGTAGTTAACATTTTTATAGTTCTCCGGTACTATTCTAGTTAACCAACTATCATATTCCTTACTTTCTTCACCATTAAATAATTCTTTTTTGGATGGAGGATTGACATTCACCAATTTAATTACTCTATTGTCAAATATATTAGAATACATTTCATAAAAATTACTTAAATAGTATTCTATCCATCTCCCCCAATCAATGTATTCTAATAATGAATTCACAGTTGTTATATTACCAAATTTCCTTGGTGGATTTATTTCTTCAAAATCTAAATAACTTGTTCTATGTTTTATATTATACTGCTCAATTGTAACATACTCTCTCTTTAGAAACTCCCTAAATCTTTTAATTCCAATGTTTGAGTAATCATAATTCCTTACGTCTTGATTTACTTGACTATACATTCCTTCATTACCTATCTGTACACCAATTATTGGTCCATTAGGATAAATATTTTTCTCAATTACTCTTTCCCATAATATTGAAAACCACTCAGATGTTTCATTATAAAATTCCTCCGACAATGGCGAAGGTAATATATCTCCTATGTAGTTTAATGGCTTGTCTTCATAATTTGTTATTGGTTCAATATTTTTATTTCTCTTTGGGGTAACATAATCGGGTAATCCACCTATAGGTACTTCACCATGGATAAAGGGACCTGGTTTTATTATACAATATAATTTGTATTTTTTTGCCAATTTAATGAAATATATTAAATTTTTATTGCTTCCCTCTTTATCTAGAAAGTATGTAGCAGTCTTTTCTGTTATATGATGACGCCATGGAATATAAAATGTAATAATATCTATACCTAGCTCTTTTATTTTTTTTATTTTTTTTTCCCAATTAAGTATATTATCCCGATAATATGGATAATCACCAGAAATCAGGATTCTTTGTTTCCCATCTATGAATAATTTACCTTCTATTATATTAATACCTTTCCTCTCCATAAGTGTTAGCCACCTTTTTATTTTTTATATTCAGTTCTCCATTATATTTAAGGACACTATTTGTGCAAATAAAATTGTTGTGTTAGCTCTATCAGATAATTCTCTAAAACTTCCTCTCTATAAAAAAGAGGGCATAGTTCTTTAAATCGAATCATTAGATTTTAAATTATAAATTGAACTAACACAACACAAGTAAAAATAAATATATAAAATTTTCATTTATCAATTTTTAGAACTCCCACTTCTACAAGTGGGGGTTTCGTTTTCCTACTCTAAGTGCATTAGAGTCTCCTACTTAAGCCTCCAGACTTGATATGTATCAGACCAGTTAACTCTTATTTTTCGAAACTAAAGGCGATTTTCATTGCATTTCCTTCTACTGGTTCCTTTGTATTGATGTTGTATCCCATCAACATACTAAATGCTTTTTCATATTCTTCTAAGGATAACTTATGGGTTATGAGTGTTTCTAACTCATAGTT
>JAKSBP010000133.1 GCA_022361035.1 Clostridia bacterium | reverse complement strand
TTTTATTTCAATGTTATGTAGAAGCAGGAGTTTTGCCCTAAGCCTAAAGTTTTCTAATTTATATTCATTTTCTGACATATTTGGTGCTAAACCAATTCTTAATCTTTCTATACTACTTCCTATAGCTTTATTTTCAAGATTTACTATGTTTTCTTTTAAATATGAAAGATTACTAAGCAATCTAATATTTATCTTTAAGTTTCTTACGGCTTCTAAGTATGTCACATATGTAGAATTATTTAATACTATTTTTTCTAAGTCTCCATATGTTATGATTTTCTTTTTTTCATTTCTTTTCATTTCTGCGGCAAATAAAACTTGTAACTTTGTAATCTCCTTTATAATAAATTCTTCTTTACTTAACCCTGCTTGCGGTTCTATTTTATATAATAGTTTTATTAATTCTGAATTTCTCATTTTATTACTCCCTACTAAAATGTGTGGTGCCTTTTAGTTGTAGTTGTTCCATCTGGCATAGCATATAGAACAACATTATCTGAATTACACTCTTCTCTTGGATCATTGCATGGTTCAGACCATGTACTTATTATTTGTGGTTCTCCTGTTTGTTTTGCTTTTTCAAAAATCTTCTGTTCTTTAAGTTTTTTTTCAGCATCTTTCTTAGCTTTTTCAGCAGCTACTTTCTCAAGTATATTTTCAGCATCTCTAACTAAACTTTTAAATTCGTTAAATGGAATTTTATAATATTTGGTTATTGAATAGTCTCCTAAATTTGAATCGGTTTGAAATTCATTATTTATTTCTATTTTTGATTCTTCAATCTTTTTTTCTGCATTTTTGAAGAATTCATGTTCCTGAGCTTCATGAGATATTGATATTCCATAAGATGAATGTTTAGAAATTTCTATAATTTCATGAGGCTTGATATTTTTAAAAGTATTTTTAAGTGTTTTATTTTCTTCGGCCTTCATCTCTTCTATTATCTTTTGAGATTGACCTAGAAAATCATTCAAATAGTATTTTTCCAGGTCTTTTCCTACAACAACATATCCTGACTCTTGTTTAATCTTAAGCCCTAATGTTTTTTTAATAAATTCCCAGGCATCATATTTAAGGCTTAAGACTATGTGTTTTTCTTTTTTGTGATATAGGCTAGTGACTTTCATTAGAAAAGGCTTCCCACTTTTGTTTTTAGGGATTTCCTTGCCATCAATTCTAGCTTCAATGACTTGAAGTTCTTTTGTATATTCCCCCATATTATTTTTTTCCACTACTATTTCTGTAACTATTTCAAATTGTGAACCACTCTTAGAATTTACAGTAAAATTTCTTTCCATTGCTTAACGCTCCTTTTTATTTTTTAGGCGGTTACGACTATAACTATATAATATAGGCGTTTGCGACTAATGTCAATACTTTTTATAAACTTATAGTAAATTTCTTACTAGTTAGTGAAGGCAAGCTATATCTATTGATTTTACTATATTCTGAATCCTATATGGCGAAGGGGAATATATAATTTGTTTGAATTTGATATAAGAACGGACTATGAATAGTATAAAAAACAATAATAGAAATTGAACTATATACCAACATATGATAAAATATACTAAATATATTTATTATTAACAAAGCTTCTCCAGAGAAGTTTATAGTTAAAGACCTGTAAAGGCATTAAATTAATATCAATTTTTTGAGGGATACCTCTATTGATTTCAATCAATAGAGGTTTTTTTATTTAAATTTTTTATTGAGGAGGAAGGAATATGTATAAACAGTATGTTAGTGTGTCGAGTAGTGAACTAGCTCAGCAAAGGTTTAATGATTCAATAAGAGAACTGATTTTAACTGGTTTTAGGACAGTACCAATATGGAAGGTTGATTTAGCTGTGCCTATTGCAGAAGAAAGCTTTAAAAAACGTGAATACTATGAAAATCTTCATGGAATATGTCTAGAAACCAGAGATTACTCACTGAATTGGAGATTAGGAGGACACGAGCATAAAATTGAACTATGGCTACTTGATACTGGTGAATTTATTGTTACCAGAAGATATTCAAATTCTGTATCTAATGTAATTAGAAGAGATATTTTACTTAGAAAAGTAGATCCTTTTAAAAAATTTAATTGCAGAAACATAAGTATAGAATGGGATATTGAAAAAATCTGCAATATAATTTTAGGAGAAAATGAGGAGTTACTCATAGCCTAATTAGTGCTGGATGTGATAGTTACTTCAAGGGTATTCGTAAACTTATTATAATTGTGGAGAGGAAGGAATATGAGTTTAAAGATTGAACATATAACTAAAATTGATATATGGGATAAGAACTATTGTCCTGTATGTGGGCGTAAAGAATTTGTTTCTATACATCATGCCAGCGTGTGGTGTAATGAATGTAATGCTGAATTTTCAATACGTCATACGGCAGGAGACCCAGGATATGTTATAGATTGCTATGTTAAATTTGTCGATAATTTATATATATCCATAAATCAATATAAGGCCTATAGGGATATTATACAAGAAAGCCTTTTGGACAAAGAACACCTATGGCTCGTTGATAAAGAGAGCGATTATACAAGTGGTTGGCTTTACTATAAAAAAGATGGAGGAGTGAAAGAATTAAACACATCTAAAAAAGAAATACTAGCAATTGACCCTATTCGGTGTAGAGTATCTACATAAATAAGATTTAGAGGGCTTCTAATGAAGCTCTCTATTTTATTTGGTAAATATAAAAACAGGAAGGATGGTTTTATGAAGAGTTGTGGAGAGGAATTCTTTATTGTAACAAAAAATGTAGACTTTTTAGCTGTATTGAAATTACCTAGATTTAATGAAGCAATAGCAAAGTTTATACAAGCTAATTCTAGCTTAAATATTTATCATATATTCAAAGGTGATAATATACTTCTTAATAATGAAGATATATTTGACTTTACAAAAATAGAATTAGATGAAGATGAAGAAGAATATATTGCAGATGAGCTTTATGAAAATGGCAATTTTCATAAAGAGAAGATTAAAGAATTAACAAATCTTCTTAATGCTTAATCCTTTCATAGTAATACAAATTATTTAGAAGATAGGAATATTTTAAAATAAATATTATGAGGTAGAGTATTTTACTAAGTAAAAGTTCAGTTTAAAGAAGATTGAGTAGATTAGATATATGAAATACAATGGGAGGGAATAAATGATGAAAATTAATTTAAATAATATCATTATGACCATATCTTTTAGTGAGTATAGTTATCTGCAAAATAAAGAAGCCTCTGGAGAAAAAATTATAGATTTAATAAAAGAAGTTAATAAAATTAATGAATCTATGAAAGGAAACATCGAGGGGTATTATAAGACAGATATAGTTTTAATGGGAGAAGATATAAGGTATACTATTAGATATTGTTTGGGAACAGGCCCAGATTTATTAACTCATATGAACAATCATATAAGTAACTACTATCAGAATGGCGGTGGAGTAGATAAACTTATTTTATTTGTTACAGGCTTTGTGCATACAGTAAAAAATTATGGTATCAAGTATAAATATATCTTTTTTCTAGAAAATAAGCACATACATAGCTATTTCTGTGAAGAAGATATATCTAAAGAGAAAATAATAAAGATGAAAAATATTTTGGCTGGAATTGAGAGAGGATTTAAAGAACCAGTCACTACTCCTAATAGAGTCAATGATATTGTTTGCATTCGATATCAGTTGATATAATTACTGTTTTGATGAGCTATGATAATGAAAAATTAATTTTCAATGGAGGAATATAAAATGAGAGTAGACAGGTCTTAATGGCCTGTCTTTTTTTACTAATTAAAATAGTGAGGATGATGATATATGAATATGAAGGAAGGCTATAGCCTTAAAGAATTTACTTCATTACAACTGTTTTGTGGTATAGGTGGTGCAGCCATTGGATTCCAAAGTACTGAAGTGGAGTATCGTGGTCTAAAAGGAAGGTATAGAACTATTGCTGGAGTTGATTGCGACCTAGGAGCATGTGAAAATTTTATAAGACTTACGGGGGCAAAGGCCCTAAAAATTGATTTATTTTCACGTCAGCAGTATATAGACTTTCATGGAGTAGAGCCTCCAGGGGACTGGAGGGAGATTCATCCAGCTGAATTTAGGGAGTTAGTGGGAGAAGCACCTGATGTAATATTCTTAAGCCCTCCTTGTAAGGGTTATTCTGGGCTTCTCCCTACTAAAAAGGCAAAGTCTAAAAAATATCAAGCCCTAAATGAGCTGACAGTGAGGGGTGTATTTCTATCACTTGAGGCCTTTAAGAATGAACTTCCTAAAATGATATTTTTAGAGAATGTACCAAGGATACAAACACGGGGAAGAAAGCTGTTGGACCAAATCCAATCAATGCTTAAACAATACGGTTATTTATCTACAGAGTCAGTTCATAACTGCGGTGAGATAGGGGGGCTTGTTCAGAATAGGAAACGGTTTTTAATGGTTGCTAGACTTGCGAAAAAAGTCCCATGTTTTGTATACGAGCCGGAAAAGTTTCCAGTTAGACCAATTGGAGAGGAGCTTAAAAAATTGCCTCTTCCTGGGGATAATGAAAAAGGAGGGAAAATGCATAGATTGCCTAAACTTGCTTGGAAAACATGGGTAAGATTAGCTTTAATACCTGCTGGAAAGGATTGGAGAGCACTTGAAGATATGTTTTGCCATGAGCCTTATGCTGGAACCTACAAAATAATACCTTGGTCAGAACCTTGCCCAGTGGTAAATGCTGCAACAAAGGGAGTGGGGAGAAGTAATGGAGCAAGTGCTGTTGCAGACCCGAGGCTTCCGAAGAGAAATAAAAGGTATCCGGGACTATTTCGTGTGCTTAAATTTGATGAATCTAGTTCAACTGTTATTGGACAAACGGATCTTCAGTGTGGAGCTTTATCCGTGGCTGATCCAAGGGTCAATATTAACAAAATAAATGGAAAGTCAGGATTATATGGTGTTGAACTATGGGATAAGCCATCACGAACTATTACTGGCTCCGTTGCTCCATCAAATGGAGCATTATCTGTTGCTGATCCAAGACTTAAATGTAGTCCTAGGGCTGGGACCTTTGGAATAAATGACTGGAATAAGCCTTCACCAACCGTAATAGGGTCTCTAGATATCCATTCCGGTGTGGCCGCCGTTGCAGACCCTAGAATTCCCGATGAAAACGAAAGATGTCATGCAATTATCATTTCCCTTGATGGGACATGGCATAGGCCGCTGACCACCTTGGAACTGTGGATTATTCAAGGTTTTCCATTTACAAATAAAAATGGAGAGCCATGGGTGTTAACAGGCAAGAGTGATTCTAAGTGGCGAGAGTGGATTGGAAATGCTGTGCCTCCTGCGGCGGCAGGTGCAATAGCCGCTGTATCATTAAAAGCTTTGCTGTTATCTGAGTTTGGAGATGTAGAATTATGGCATACACCTGTATGGGTACAACCTGAAGAGGTAAATTATAATATTTATGACAATTAAGTATTTGTATTTTATCTAATGATATTTTAAAAACATATTTACAAAATTTTGTAATATACTATAAAAAATAATGATATAATAAAACTAAGAAATACGAAGGAGTTGGTGTGATGATTCCAAAGGAAAATACTATTAGTTATGAAGAATTTTTAAAGATTGATAACAGTAGTGACAAAAATCTAGAATATATAAATGGAATAGTATATATGCAAGCTGCCCCTTCAGTAATACATCAAGCTGTTGTCACTAACTTATCAACAGAATTTGGAGTTTTCTTAAAAGGAAAAGATTGCAGACATTTTGTCTCACCATTTGATGTCATATTTAAAAGTAATGAGGGGAAGCATAAAGTTCAACCAGATTTGACAATCATATGCAACAAAAAAGGCCTTAATCAAAATAATTATGAAGGAATACCAACAATTGTTGTTGAAGTATTATCTCCATCGACTACTTCAAGGGATTATATAGAGAAAATGAATCTATATATGAGATACGGAGTTGAGGAGTACTGGATAATATCTCCTAAGAACAAAACAGTTGAGATATTTACACTACAAGAAGGAAATACTTATTCTGAACCACAAATTTTTTCCAAAGATGATATGGTTCAATCGAATGTATTCAATGATTTTTTGGTGAATCTACAAGAGTTATTTATTCTATAGTAATAAATTACAAAGTAAAGAAGTGAGAATTTAGTATCACTTCTTTACTTTGTTTATGTCAGTATTCAATTAATTAAAGATATAGTTTTGCTGAATGGACACTTATCAATTAGTGTCCTTTTCTTGATGGGATAGTATCAGCATTGGTTTTATAAATCGGATTATAATGCTGATTGAATGTTTTAGAAGTGTTATAATCTAGTTAGAAAATATTTTAAAAACAATTATTAAAGCTCTGGAGAGATTAAAGGGTATGAAATTGATTCTGAAAAGAAAGAACTTATGAGTAAATTATGAGAAAAAGTTATTGAACCAAATGATGAAGAAATGTTGAAATATTTTGCTAATGGTGTTTATGGGGAAGATGTGAAACAAATTATGTTGGATATGGTTTTGAACCCAAGAAAGTTTAATTCATCACTTCTTGATAAACTTGATGGAGAAATTATTACCTTTGACCCAAAGAATAGCAATAGCACAAGTATAAATCCGTTTGAACTTGATACTAAGCATGACATTATAGATATGAATATGATTGAAAGATTAAAACAGGGTGGATTTAAGAATGCATTGGAAGTATTAGAGCTTGTGAGTAAGGTTAGAGAATCTAATTACCTAATTGCCAATAGTTTATTTAATGAATGGTGGAATAATGATGGTTCAAAGGAAGGTTTGTCGATGTTGATTAAAAAACTAAATCTTTAATGATAGAAAAGGAGGTATTCTTTTAAATGTTTAAAGCGATAAAAGATTTAATGAAGAAACCTATAAAATTTAATGTATCTGTTCAAAATATGGAAGAAAGTACTGGAAAAGGATTTATTGAACTTAATAAGAATAATACTAAATTCAATCAACATATTACACTAGGTCAAACTCAAAGTGGAACAAAACATACTAAAAAATTGATGATAGTCAAAAAGGCTATGAATGGTGATAGCTTTATAGTTATAGATAACCCTTATAGTGAAATTGAAGATTTAGCAAAGAAATTAGGAGTAGATTATAAAGTATCTGAAGAATATGGAGATACAAGAATAGTATTTAACCCCAATTCGAACATTGAAGAAAATATTAATATCAACAGTAGATTTTTTAAAGGATTCAATAAAGTTCTTGTTGTTGGCAACTTAGGCTCTTTTGCATATCCTGTATTTAGATGGGTAATTTGGAATACAAATGAGCATTCAAATAGGTATGTGTGGGTTGATGAACATGGTAATGATGATTTTATACAAAAGCAGAAAAAACATAATATTGATGTTGTATATGATGATAGGTTTAGGTTTGAAATGACTAATAGATATGATGGAATATTTTTAAATGGATTAGATAGACCATTTTTTCTAGAAAAGACTTTTAAACTTGAGCAACCTGTTGTTTTAAGGACTGGTGTTGATGATATTGAAGGATATTCATTGAATGGCCTAAAGAGTATATTTGACTTAATAATTGTTGCAAATCCTAAGAATGATGAAAAAGGAAAAAGAGAGATTACTAGGTTACTTAACTCACATGAAGAAATTGAAAAGTTTGAGGAAATAAGTGAAGTTATTTTAATTTATAAAGATAATATAAAACATACTGAAGTAGTGTTTCCTAAAGATTTTCCATTTAGTAGATGGGATAGAGATAATTCAACCCAACTAATTCTAGAAGAAGATAACTTCCATTTGACCAGGAGAGTATAAATGAAAATGATAGATTTATACTTTTTAAAAGACAATCTGATTTAGACATCCATGAGAGAATAATATTACAGGAATGGACTAATGAATACAAGGCTTTAGGTAGAACCTATGAGCTTAAAGAAAGCTTTTATGGTATATAGCTTATGATAAGGAAGTAGCTTTTGAAAGATATTTAAAAGATGTTGTTATACTTTTGAAAAGAGGTAAAGGGGTTATTTTGATGAAACACTTATTTATAACATAAAATAAAGTACCCATCTGCAAAAATATACAATTTTGATAGTATTAGAATTAATATAGGAGGTTGAGACATGAAGAAAATCATTATAATAGGTCTAATTCTCTTCATTTTTTTATTTTGCACAGGTTGTATAAATCAACTCCTGGAAGATGGCCCATTAATAAATGACCAAAACACTATTACCGGTAATACTATTCAAAAAGCTGTCATTAGAAAGGTAATAGATGGAGATACAATAGTAGCTGAAATAGATGATAAAAAATATAAGATCCGTATGATTGGTGTTGATACACCAGAATGTTTTGGAGAATATAAGAATAAGCCTCAGCCATACTCAGTAGAAGCTAGTAAATTTACCAAAGAAATTTTAACATTAGGTAAGATGGTTTATCTTGAAAGTGATGTATCTAATGAAGATCGCTATGGTAGACTTCTTAGGTATGTTTGGTTAGACAATCCTTCCGAAATGGATAAGTTTGAAATATCTAAGAAAATGTTTAATGCTATTTTAATAAATAAAGGTATGGCAACCACAATGGCGATACCCCCAAACGTCAAATACTTGAAAACTTTTATAGAGCTAGAATCTATTGCTAGGGAGAAGAAAATAGGATTATGGAAAGATTAAAATTAGTTATTAAGGGTAATTAGAACATACAAACAACCACTTTTTATAATTATAGGAACTTTTGTGGGTTCAATTACTTTTTAATACAATTGCTTTGCGGGTTATTGAAGCTATGTTCTAATTACGCCAAATTGCTACTTTATTTAGAAAATGCTATAATATATTAATTGTTAATGTTTATCAAGAAATGAGGGAGAATTATCATGTTTTCTAAGCAAGTAATTCTAGATGTAATTAAATCTCTACCGAATAAATATGCCTTTTTAGAAGAATTTCTTATTAGATTTGACCTTGATAATAAAATTGACACTACAGGATTAAAAACGGCACAAATTAAACTTGCAATCACAAGATATCTTATAGTTAATCAAAATGAAAAAGACCAGCTTGGAAATAATATTCTACTTAAAATAATTGAAGAAAGGCTTAATAATTATCTAATTCCCTATAAATACGATGAATACGAATGTAGTTTTAGTTCCTATCCTGAATTATATTCTTACTTACGATATGATGGATATGATATTCAAAACGGAAAATTGGTACGTACCTTGCCTAGTAATATAGGCTCTTCGGAAAAGGAAAGTCAGATAACAGCATTGCTGATTAAATATGGTTTTATTACTACAAAAGGACACTTAGATAGTGCGAAATCTAGTTATTCCAATTCTAATTATCCTTCTTTAACAGCTCAGTTAAGAACTTATGTAGAAAGTTTATTCATGGATATGGCCAAACATATAAAAAATAAAGATACTTTCTGCGTTGAAATTCAAAATATCTCTCCAACTAATGCCATTAGAGCTATGCAAGTATTAGCTAAATGTTCAAATCCTATCATTCTTAAAGAACTAAATGAATGGGATGGTGGCGGTAAACAAACATTCATTGAAGGATTTTGGAAGACATTACATACTCTTGGAAGTCATCCAGGAATACCTGATACCGATGAAGCATTATTTAGATTTCAGCTGGTATTGCTAGTTACTTACAATTTATTGAAAAGGTTTGAAAAATTTTATGAATAGATTACTTTTATTAGAAAGCCCGACACTTAACCTATAATATGTGTAGGGCTTCTTACATGCTGTGCTATTTCTGATGTTTTAGTGAATTTCATTATATAATTTTATTTACAAATACTATTAAATAGTTATTGTGGCACTCAAACTTTTTTATTCCGAGTTGGACTAAACTCTGAACTTAATTCTCTTTTTCTCCCCACTACATATCTTCAAACTGAAAACCATAATCATGCAACATCGTAGGACTATCTTAACTATGAAATTATTAATCTAGTATTTTCAATACGTTAAACTTTGTGGGTATATAAACAACGTGGATATCTTGAAAACACTAGGATTTTCACTATACAGTCAAGATAATTGTAACCAGGGGCAAAGTAGATATTATACATGATGTTACAATGCAAAATTTACATATATTAAAAAAAGAGTACATTTGTACTCTTTTATAATTTTTAGCAATATCTATTTATTAGGGGTAGTACCAGCGAAGCTGTAACCAGGGGCAAAGTAGATTTTAATATATGTAGGGTACCCCCAACATCCGATAATATTGGCGGTACCCCTTTTGGTGCTTTCTTCTTGTTTTCTTTCCATTCGTCATACTATGAGGAAAGCTCTGTAAGCCACTCTTGTAATTCCCTTAATTCATTATCTTTATTATACTTTCTGATAATGCCTACTTTGTTTGTGGTTTTTGAATTTATGCTATTCTGAATCCTCAACATTGTAGTAAGGTTTGCCCCTAGACCTGCTTTAAAGTCTTTAAGCTCCTTTGTAAAGTGCTTCTGTATTCTCTTTGCTAGTGCCTTAGCCTTATCAGTTGCATTTACCTTATATTGTTTCCTGTATCTATTACAACACTTGGGGTAGGGACTAGTTGACCAAAGACTTCACTTTCTAATACATCTAGTATTTGTTCTTATATTATTCTTTAATAAATTCTACATCTGTTAAATTCGTACCATCTGTTTTGATTTTTCTTCTAATTTCATAATTCCTACTTCCATTATCTCGATATTCAGCAAAGTAAATCCACTCACTAGTAACATCTATGTCTGATGCAATTATATCAGTCAACTTAGTTTTTTCTGTTCCATCAACCTTAATTTTATATAGTTTTCCACCTGTCACCGAAAAGGCATCTGATGAAACTTCAACTGAGTCAGATTTGTTTGAATAATATATCCATTCTCCATTTATAGTAAATTCATCGCAGATATCATTAAATACTTTAGTATCACTTTCACCATGAATTGATATCTTATACATTTTATTTTCATCATTAAGATTTATGTAATAAATATCATCTTTATTTACAACGAGATTTACAGCATTATTATTACTAATTTGAGCTTTAGTAGTGCCGTCTTTCTGCATTTTAAATACTTTCCCTGTAGTTATAAATCTATTACCTGATAGAAGTTCATCTTCTGCTATAATATATATAATATTATTCTTATACAAATCAAATTGAGAAATTTCATCATCACTTATCTTTGTTTTGTTCATTCCATCTAAGTCAATTTTATAGAGTTTATTGTTATCAGACTTATTTACATAATAAATATATTCTCCATCAGTAATACTTCCAGAAATATCATCCTCACAAATTTTTGTCAACTCAGTTCCATCTTTCTTTACTTTATATAAATTCGATGTCCATTTTTCACCTTCTCTTGTGAAATATATCCAGTCACCTATTATTTTTATAGACCCAATTGCATCGCTTGCAATCTTAGTTAATTCAGTGCCATCCTTCTTAACTTTATATAAATCAGATATATCCCAATATTGACTTGAATAAAAATAAATCCAATCTTCATCTTCTACAGCCCATCCACCATTAATAAATGAAGGTTTTGAATTATTATTATTCGTAAGTTTTATATCTACCGTTTTCGAAGCATCATCCCAACTAACTACTGCATCTAAACTTTCAGCAATGAATCTAACTGGAACAAAGGTTCTGCCATTAATTATTTTTGCCGGTACACCTAACTCCATTTCTATACCATTTTTCTTAGCCTTCTTACTATTAATTGTCAGCTCGATTACAGTTGCATCCTTTGTACCTACTACCGTGCTTGTATCAGCATTCCAATCTACTGTCATTCCTAGTTTTTCCAATATTGCTCTTACAGGTACTAAGGTTGTACCATCCACAATTACTGGATTCACATCAAAGTCTACTAAATCACTATTTACTTTTACTTTTATTACTTCCTCCGCCGATGAGAATGTTATTAATGATACAAACATACAAACAACAAGAACAAATACCATACTATTTTTCATTGATTTTTTCCTCCTTTGTAGTCATATATACTTTCGTAAAGTATATAAAACCTATTAATGTAAAAAACTTCTCTAAATATATTATAGAATATATTTTGTCATAAATTATATAT
>JAKSBP010000072.1 GCA_022361035.1 Clostridia bacterium | reverse complement strand
TAGCTAAAAAATGATGGTAGCAACAGTTTCTTTGCCTGTTACTACCATTTTATCATAGTGTTATTTTTAGTTCATGCGCATCAATGCCATTATTTTTTAAATAGCTATCTTTCACTTTATTAATATTACTAGGAATATATTTTTCAGCAGCACCAACAGTGTTTTTACTAAAACCTCCAGTTAATACATCATCAGCACCTTTAGCGTCTCCTTAGGTGAGAAACTGTAGCTAAAAAATGATGGTAGCAACAGTTTCTTTGCCTGTTACTACCATTTTATCATAGAACTATTTTTAGTTCATTTTCTGACTACAGTATTTAGATTATGCAGTGAGTATTCTATTGCTGAAAATACTAAAAGGTGATGAAAAGACTTGATTGTCTCTCCATCACCTTGGTTAGTTATTGTTTTGTAGCGAGTTTTAGTTAAGTTATGCAGTTAGATTCAAGTACATTATTATAGACGAGAAAATTTAAAAATGTATTCCTCTAATTTGCTATACAGACCTTCAATACTATTACAGGTCTCTGTATCGTTCATTACAATATTCTCCGAGACAATTTCAACAGCAAGGAAATCATACGTATAGTCAGAAAAGATTGACAAAGATGCCATATATTCATCCGTTGAAAGTACTAATTCTAACTTGTTGTTATTATATTCCTTGATATCATCAATACTAATTTTATTGTTAAACTTTTTTACATTATCTATTACAAATTCTTTAACTCTTATTATCATATATCCTCCTTATTTTGTACTTACTTTGTTTTAGTATATATGTGATTAATATTTTCACCAATCGGTGATGGTAATATTTGTCCTTTTTTCTCAGCCAGTTTTAAATACATCTGGTTCTTAGATTTTACTAAAGACCAGCCAAGTTCTTGGTTTTTAGGTACTAGCAATGATGAATCAATGTCAAATTCAACATAATAATCTCCTATGTTGGCTTGTTTAATGTATCCTTCTTTTCCTTTTACCAGCACATTTGTTCTTGGAATTTCTCCTGATTTAAGGAACTGTTTGTATTCTGCTTCAGACATCCATTGACCAACACGAGTCTTATTAACAGCTTTACTCGTCCCCTTAGAAGCAAAGTCATCAAATAATGAAGTTATT
>JAKSBP010000259.1 GCA_022361035.1 Clostridia bacterium | reverse complement strand
TAGTGTAAGGTATAAAAATATGCTTGAGGAGAACTATGGGGATTTAAATGAAGGGGGCAGTAATAGTGAACCAAACACAAAACGTAACAGTAATAATGGTTGATTATGACCAAAGTAGGATGAATGACTTATATTATCAGATAGTGAAGTCAAGCCCATTTATTACAGTTATTGCAACTAGTACTGATAGTATTGACTTAAAACAAAAGTTAGACAGTATGGAGCCAGACGCAATATTTATGCAGTATCACATGAATGATTGCAATGCGGTTGATATTGAAAAATATTGTAGAGAAAAAGATTTAAAGACAATGGTGTTCGCAACTTTACCTAGTCAAATCTATAACGTAAACACCGTGATGTATGGAAAAAGAAATGGCATTAAAGAAATATTTTCAAGTGATACTGTATCACCACAAGAAGTTGGAATGAGAATTGTAGATACAGTTCACAGTTTTAGAAAAGAGTATGAAAAAATAACAGGGCAAGATTTTAGTAACAGAGTTAGAAAGGAGATAGTTACAAAGCATGTTACAAAAGTTGTGTCTCAGAGGATAATAGTAACCTATAATACAAAAGGAGGGGTGGGGAAAACGACTATAGCAGTTAATCTTACTATTGCTATTAAACAGTCACCTTACTTTTCAGGAAAAAGAATTGCTTTATTAGACTTCGATTCAGGAGGTGGAAATGTTTCTACCATATGTAATGTAGATGATGAAGAATTACATTCCAAGAATTTAGCTGCTTGGGATTCAATTGAAGAGAATGAGATAACAAGAGATATTATTGAAGACCTAATGATTCAAGATAAAAACGGCATAATGATATTAGCTGTTCCTCTTAATCTAGTACAGGCTAAAAATGCTACTAAATATGAGCTCGGAGAAAAAATTATAAACGGATTAAAAAAACATTTTGACATAATAATCATTGATGGTCCTCCGAATATTTCACCTTTAGCAGATGCAGCTTTAGAAGCAGCTACTGACGTACTTCTTGTAGCGAATCCAGAAGGACAGTCAATTAAGCAGCTTACAAAGCTGACTTCTCTATTAAATAACATTGAAGATGGAGATAGAATTCTAAAAAAGATGTATTTATTGGTAAATCAAGCACATAAGCCTACTAAATATGATATGAAATTAGATCGGATATCTGGGTATCTTGGTAAGCCAATACTAAGATATATACCAAACTGTGATGAGGTTTTAGAAGCTCTTCATAGTAATGGCCAAAAGCAAGCAATTGAAATCAATAAAGAAGGTGAATATGCTAAAGCTATGAAAGGATTAGCAAATGACTTGACAGGATGTTATCCTGTTGGTGATTTTGATGCTGAAACCGCTAAAGAAAAGAAAAAAAGAAAAAAGAGTTTTTTTGGAATATTTGGAGGGTAATAAATGAGTGTTTTTGGATTTAAAACAGAATCAGATAGTCAAGATGGTCAATCAAAAGGAATTTTATCAAATGTCCAAGAAAAAAAAGAATATAAGGAATTGAGTAAAAAAGAATATTTAGAGCTTCGCACTGAAGTACAAGAAAAAATTAGGGAGGAGGTAGATGAAGACAAGCTCGGTAAATATAGAGATGAAAAAGTAAAGGTGGAAATAGAGAGAAAAATTGTTAAGATAGTTCAAAGTATTAGAAGAGAGCTTGAATATAGTTATATAAAATCTCTTGCTAAAAAATTGGCCAATGAAATCTCAGGGTACGGACCCTTAGACAAATACCTTGATGACACAGAAATAACAGAAATAATAGGATATCGATTTGATAAATTTGACATTGAAAAAGACGGTAAACTTATCCATATTGAAGATTTAAAATTTCCTACAGAAGAAGATTTTAAAAATGTAATTGATCGAATGATAACACCATTAGGACAGACTCTAGATAATGCAAATCCTTTAGTAGATGCAAGACTTCCAGATGGAAGTAGAATATTTACAGCTCATCCTAGAGTGGCAATCGACGGATACCAACTGAATGTCAGGAAATTTCGAAAGGGAGTTACCATGGCTAAACTTGTTGAATGGGAGGCACTGAACTTAGAAATCGCAGAAGGACTAAAAAGATATGTACAAGCGAGACACAATATTTTAGTAGTAGGTGGTACTGGGACAGGAAAATCAACATGGTTAAATTGTTTATCGGCTTTTATTCCACAACAACTTAATATAATAACGATTGAAAAACCTTGTGAGCTTGATTTTCAGCACCCCCGTGTAAGAAGATGGGAAGCTAAAGATCCTAATCTTGAGGGAAAAGGAGGTATTCAAATAAGAAGTCTTGTTAAGGCAGCATTGAGGGCAAGACCCGATGTTATAGTTGTAGGGGAAATGAGGGGAGCCGAAGCCTATGACACGTTACAAGCTATGGCTACAGACCATGAAGGTTCAATGTCAACTGGACATGCTAGTACTGGTAAAAAAGGATTACAAAAATTTGCTGATTACGCTCTAATGTCAGGTGATGCTTCAAAAGAACAAATAGGATATCAAGTAGCATCGACTGTTGACATTGTACTCCATTTAAAAAGATTTGCTAACGGACAAAAAAAGTTAATGTCTCTAGAGGAGGTTACAGGATTTAACGGCAGGGAATTTGAAACTAATCTACTAGTTGAATATTTACCACAAGAGAAAAACTGGGTTTTTACTGGAAACAAATCTACAAGAATAAAAAGATTAAAAGACAAAGGAGTAGAACCTACTAAATGGATGCTAGGTATATTAAGTTAAAATAAGAGGTTTTTTAAAATTCTTATTTCTATGAAGATTTACATTTTATATTAAATAAAAGTGTAATAGAGGTGGTTTATTGTATTATGAATATATATTGCCCAGCATATTAACTGTTGGAATAACTATATTAATAATTTCTTTAAAGCTTATTTTAAGAAGAGATATAGATTATGATAAATTTATGTATAAAGATATAGGAAAAGTTAATGATGATTATTCCTATAGAAAGGAAATGGAAAAAATAAAAAGTAAAATAAAAATACCTGCCCAGGTATTTATTTTATTGTTTATATTAGGAGGGATAGTAATCTCTTTTATTACCTATATAATAACGGGTAAATTATGGATAAGTTTAATTGCTTTTGCTGGTGGTTTCTTTGTCCCCGATATTTGGTACAAGAATGAACAAGATAGGGTGCATATGAAGATACTACTTTTGATGGAACAGGCTGCAGAATCTATAGCTGAAGTAATAAATTCAGGTGGAAGTAATGTGGAGTCTCTTAGCAAAGCTGCTGAAAGAACTAAGTCACCTTTAAAGGAGTATTTAACTGAAGCTGCTTTAAAACTCCAAGTAGGAGTTAATATATCTGAAGTTTACCTAGAGCTTATGGAAAAAATTGAAATAGATTCTTTTTTGACGGTAGCAATAGCATATAAAATGCAAGAGCAAGGTACAGCGGTAAATATTCCAGAGTTGTTTAGAGAGTTTAGAGAATCTATTAGAGAAGAAGTAAAATACAAGAAGGATGTATCTGCTGCGACCACAGAATCTAAAATTTCCGGAATTGTTGTAGCTTTAATGGCGTTTGGAACGATAGGTATGATAAGATTTCAGTCTCCAGAGTTTATTGAACCTTTGTTTAATACCCATTTAGGTTTGATAATATTTACAATATCAAGTATTTCAATTCTTGTTGGACTGAAGTGGATACAAGCTATCACAAGGGTTTAAAGGAGGTGAGAATATTTATATTTATTCATTGTTTACATCCATAGGAGTGCTTATTGCAATTGCAGGTATAGACCTAGTGAGTAGACATAGTTTTTTAGAGGAATTTTTTTTTAAAGAAGATAAACTAATATCTTTAGCAAAAACTTTATCACCTACTTCAATAATTACTAAATCAAGTATATTTGATAAATTGAATGAAACTATAATATATGCTGGAAGACCTATAGGTATGACGCTAGACGTTTTTATAGGACTAAGTGTTTTAGGTGGCTTAACAGGAATGGCGTTAGGATGTCTTTTAATGCTATTTAAAACTTCTCCACTAATAATATTAGTATTAATATTATTAGGTAGTTTTTTGCCCTATATTTATATTGACCATTTAAGAGAGGTAAGGGAAAAGGATATAAGGAAAACTGTTCCCCAGATGGTAGATTTATTGAGAACCTCAGTAAAAGTCGGGGTAGAGTTATCTATAGCGATTAATACTATCTCAAGTTATATTCCAGGTTATCTAGGTAAAGAGTTAAGAATGGCCAATAATGAAATAAAAACTGGTGTTCCAAGGCGGCAAGCTTTTTTAGGGATTATTAAAAGAACTGGTGTCGATATTTTGGAATCATTTGTTATAACTATTAATCTAGCTGAAGAAAGGGGAGGAATGAACCTTAGTACAGTTCTTGATAGTTTTAATAAAACAGTTAAAGAAAGAAGACTTTTAGACCTTAAGAAGAAAGCAAATCAAATGCCTATGAAATGCATGGTTCCTATATTTGTATGTATTATTCCAGCTATGCTTGCAATGATATTAGTACCAATCATTATTAAATTTAAAAATACACAATTTTAAGGAGGTAAATGTATGTTAAGAATTAAAGAAATTAAAAAACATATTAAAAAGTTTCATAATGATGAAGATGGATTAGGATGGGTAGGGACTTTAGTATTAGCTGTAGTAGGATTAATATTAGTTATTTTTATATTTGACCAGTTTACTCCTGCTATTGAAGACAATGTTGAAAGAGGGATTGATGAAATTGAAAAAGTGACAAATTACTAATTAATCACAAGAGTGTCTTTCCAGTTATTTAGGGAAGACACTCTTTAAACCGAATGTTTATATATTACTAAATAATAGTTATGAATTGGATTTTTTATTATATTTTTCTAAAAGATTCTTAATAGCTTCATCATGTAGCTTTGATTTAGGTATTTTTGTATCCTCATGTAATTTATTAAATTTTTCATATAGATTTTTATCAAGTGTACTTGCAAAAGGTAATCTATTTTTTAAATTTTTATTTGACATTTAAAATATCTCCTTTTTCTTTTATATTTTTATTATAGCATACTTTAATAAAAGATTAATAGAACGTTCTAGAACGTACTATAATATTATGTTAAAGTATGATATAATAAGCGTATAAATAGCGATTATTAAACATTGAAGTTACAATTTTATGGACAAGGAATTATTTTATTTCAACTGATTTAAATGTATGTAGTGAAACGATAAAGAATTATGTAGAAAAACAAAAAAAGAGATATTAGAAAAGGGGGGATTATCCTTAAGTAAATGAGATCATAAGTTTGATAATAATAAGTATTTCACATAGAGATTGGAGATGGATAAAGTTGAAAAAAATACTTACATGTATTCTGATATTGACAATGATTTTCTCAACAACAATGGTAGTATTTGCAGAAGAAAGCTTGACTGATAAACTGACAGATGGAGTTAAAAGTTTAATAAGAAATAATGCAGAGAATCTTGAAACCATTGTAGACATGGTTGGAGATATTGTTAAATATACAGTAGAAAAATTCTCAGATGTTAAAGAGTCCGATTGGTTTACTCAAACTGTATCCAAATTAGTAGGACTTGGAATAATAGATGGTTATCCAGATGGGACTTTTAAGCCTGAAGGAAGCATTAATACAGATGCCTTTATAAAAATGACCGTTACAGCCCTTGGTCATAATCTAGAAAATGGAGAAAACTATTGGGCCGAACCTTACATGGAAAAAGCAAAGGAAATAGACCTTATAGAGACAGGAGAAATTTCCGACTCTACAAGGCCAATTAACAGAGCTGAAATAGCGAGGATTATTGTAAGGGCAATGGATGAAGATTTTCCTGGTGATATTGAGAATTACATAACAGAGATAAAAGATTATGATTCTATACCAGATGGGTTTAAGGAATATGTACTAAAGGCTTATGTAAAAGGGATAGTAACAGGTTATCCCGATGGGAGCTTCGGATATGATAAGAATGCAACTAGGGCAGAGGCAAGTACAATGCTTATTAGGATGCTAGATGAAGAAGAAAGAAAGCTACCCAAAATAGAGGAGATAGTTGAAAGGGTTGAGGAGATTACTGAAGAAGATATTAAGCGATTACAGAAGTATGAAGTTTATAATATTACTAAATATTTTGATTCTAATAAAAATGAATGGGTAACAGGGGTAGACCCAGACTTCATATCTTTTGATGATGAAAGTGAGTTTACGAGAAAGAGAAGGAATAACTTTATAAAACTATTTAAGGTTAATAATATAACCTATAAAGATGGTACAAAGGTATATACAAACAATGAAGACTTAGAGTTTTTAACGGAGCCAAATCTTATATATATAGACCCTATTGGACGATATGTGATTAGAGGAATATTAAATATAAAGACAAGTCAAAAAAGCAATCCTTGGAATATTAGTTCGAATAAATGGTATGTAGTAGATGTTGAATATAAATACAAGCTAACAACTGATGGAGATTACCTAAAAGAAGTGAATTATCTATCTAAATTTAAAAAAGTAAAATAAGCTGCTTAGCAGCTTATTTTATTTGCCTTAATATTGTAAAGGAGTGTGTTAGATTGAATAAAAAGATAATTGCTATAGTAGTTGTTGTAAGTATTTTATTAATAGTTCTAGGTGTTTTAGTATTCAATATATTTAATAGACAATCAACAAGTGTCTATGATGAAATAGAGTATTCAGAAGAAGAACAAGAATATGTATCTGTAAAACAAAAGGAAAGAGAAATAG
>JAKSBP010000035.1 GCA_022361035.1 Clostridia bacterium | reverse complement strand
TAGATGATAGTCTTAAGGATTTGTCTAAGGTCTTAGCTGAAAAAATACAATCTTCATTACAGGATTTTAAAGTTCCCGATCGTGATCAGGATAAAGATGTTCTAATTTCAGAAAATGCTAGGCTTAGGATGAAATTAAAGGAAAGAACTTACGAAACCGCTGCACTTAAACAGAAGCTAAAACAGCTTGAAAATAAGAAAGTTTCATTTTTTAGTAGAATCTTTGGCGATGCCAATAAAGAGGCTTAATATATTCATATATTAAGCCTCTTTTAAATGTAGAACATTAAAAAAATTCATACAAATATAATTGTATGCAATTGACAATATAGTATACGTGTATTATAATATATTCATAGACAAAGAATAAAGGGGGAAAAAAGCATGAAAAAACATAATGAGCATAGAGAAAGTGAATCAAAAAGAAAATGTGGGATTGAAACATGTATACATTGTATTTGTAATAAGTGTACCATAGATAAATGTGATTTTTATGAAAGAATTTATAGGCAGGAATATTAAAGAGCTATTGGAGTTCCTTTAAATTATAATAAAGGCCCAACTTTTTGCATTACTGCGTAAATTGGGCCCTTCTAATAGCCTGAAGCCATATGCATGGCTTTTTTTAGTTGCTAAAAAACTGAAATATTTTCTCAAGGAAACTATTTGTTTTTACTTCTTTTTTGGATACTTTTCCAATGCCAGCTTAAGTATATTCATAGCCCTTTTTAAATCCTTTTCATTTAATACGTAGGCTATTCTTACCTCATCCTTACCTAGGCCAGGCGTTGAATAGAAGCCCTCAGCAGGGGCTAACATAATAGTTTCATTGTCAACATCAAATTCTTTTAATAACCAGATTACAAATTCCTCAGCATCTACAACGGGAAGCTTGGCTATAACATAAAATGCTCCCCTGGGTTTTTCGCATATGATATTTGGTATTTCCTTTAGGGCATTGTAAACAATATCCCTTCTGCTTTGATATTCTTCATGTACACCCTTAAAATAGTCTTGGGGTACTGAGTATAGCTCCACAGCTCCAATTTGTTCAAGGGTAGGAACACATAATCTTCCTTGACAAAGCTTTAAAATCTGTGCAATTAAATCTTTATTTTTACTAGCTACTGAACCAATCCTAGCACCACAGGCACTATATCTCTTTGAAATACTGTCAACGATAATTACTCTATCGGCTATTTCTTTTAAATTTCCAAAACTAGTATAGTCAAGATTGTCGTAAACGAATTCCCTATAGACTTCGTCTGCTATAACAAATAGGTTATATTCCCTTGCCATATCTGCAATCATTTGAATTTCATCGGGAGTATATACCACACCCGTAGGATTACCGGGATTTGAAAGTAAGATAGCCTTTGTTTTAGGTGTAATAAGCCTTTCAATAGAAGCCTTGGGAGGAAGATGGAATCCTTCTGTAGCTTTAGTAGTAACAGGGATAACGTTTACACCAACTGCTGAAGAAAAACCATTGTAGTTAGTATAAAAGGGCTCGGGAACTAATATCTCGTCACCATGATCTGCGATAGCAATTATTGAAAAAAGTAAAGCTTCGCTACCTCCGTTAGTAACTAGAATCTCGTCATTTTCAAATTTGATATTGTATCTTTTATAGTATTGGATTAGAGCTTCGATTAACTCTGGAATACCTTGTGAAAAAGAGTATTTTAAAACCTTTTCATCAAAACCCTTAACCGCATTGAAAAACTCATCGGGAGTTACAATGTCAGGCTGACCAATGTTTAAATGATAAACTTTTTTACCTTGTTTTTTTGCATTCTCAGCAATGGGAACTAATTTTCTGATGGGTGATTGCTGCATACTAGTAATTCTTTTAGATAGGTTCATTAGAATACCTCCTAAGTTTAAATAATAAATTCATATTTATAATAACATATATTTAGAATAATATGTATAGAAATTACAAAGTAAAGAAATTTTCTGATATAAATATATTAAACTTAACTTATTGTGCTAGTTTCTGTAGCCTCTGGGAGTTTTGATATTTCCTTTAAACTCATATTATTTATTAATTCTTAAGGCTCACATTTTTTCAAATCTTATAGAGCCTTAACATCAAACACTTGTTAAAAATTTCCAAAATAGAAAAATTGCTGCTAATTAATTAGCAGCAAAAAAATATTTTAATGATTCACTTAACTGTGAATTAGCAATGACCACCGTTTTCATCTACTATTGCTCCTATGATGGAGAATGGTAACACCTTTTCTAATAAAATACTACGTCCTTCAAGTAGAATTGTTTGTCTTATATCAATAACACCAGTTAAAGCGCTTACAAATATATCATCATCAATTTGCTCTTGAGTTACATTAGTAACTATTGAAATATTAGGTTCTGGTTGTGGCTTAACCATATCTTCACCTCCTTTCGCTTCATGATATTCAATAGAGATAGGCTTTGTAACTAAAATCATTAAATATTTTCTTAGAAATATTACATAATGCTATCATTAACCTTAATTTAATAATTCTAGATAATTTGTAGGGAGAAGTTTTAAAAAAGTTTTTTACAAAAAACTTTATAATTATGAAGGATTTGTAAAAATTATGAAGAATTCATAATAAAATGTTGAAATTTGCATTTCATTAAAAATTTATCAAAAAATAGGGTGATGGAAATGGGTAAATTGAAGATTGATGATGTAAAATTAAAGGCCCCAGGTAAGCAGGTTGAAGAGATGCTAATAGATAGGTTCGGCAGCATTAAAAGCTTTGCAAGGGAAATTGAAATGCACCCACGAACTATAAGGCAATACTTAAAGGAAAAGAGGGTTGGGTCCGATGGATTTAGGGTAAAACTGACTAATATTTTTGATAAAGGCATTAATGAAATAATAGTATCTAAAGAGGAACAGCTTAAGGAAATAGTGGAAAATATCTATGATAATATTACAGAGTATAAAGACGAAGAGGATATGGAAGTGCTTAAGGCAGTAAAAAAGCTGTGTATTGAAAATGAGCTAAACCTTCAAAGCTTAAAGATGCAAAGGAATATTGCCATGGCATATTTCTATAGAAATGAGGC
>JAKSBP010000106.1 GCA_022361035.1 Clostridia bacterium | reverse complement strand
ATTACACGCCTTTTCTACATTATCTCATATCAAAACCCTTGTCCTTTAAAAAGTCTCTCATATGGGGCCTTAATTCCTGCTCCATTTTGTCGGCCATTTGCTTAGACCATGTATCATTCCTTTTTCCCTTTGTTCTCTTTATGTAGTATTCACTAGCCAGTCTATCGTACTCTATTATTCTAGATTCATCTTCATTGATGCTGTATTTATCTTCTTTGTATACGACATCTAAGGGTAAACGAGGCTTAGTATCTGGGTCCTGGTTTGGATATCCTAAACACATTCCAAATACGGGGTATACATTTTTAGGTATATTCAATAGTTCACACACCCTATAGGGGTCGTTTCTAATACCTCCGATATAGACTCCCCCAAGCCCCATAGATTCTGCTGCAATCATTGAGTTTTGTGCTGCTATGGCTGTATCAACCGTTGCTAGTATAAAGGATTCCGTAAACCCTTCCTTCATTTGCGTATCATTCATCCTACATGCTAAATTCAACCTATTAAGATCAGCACAAAATACTAGGAATAGAGGACTTTGTTCAATATAGGGCTGATCACCGCTGAGTTTTGCGATTTCCCTTCTAGTTTCCATATCCTTCACTCTTATTATAGTGTAGGCTTGAACGAAGCTTGAAGTAGATGCACATTGGGCTGCTTCAATCACTAATTTCAGTTTTTCTTCTTCAACTTTTTTATCTTTAAATTTCCTAATAGATTTATGGGATTTTATGAGGTTTATTATCTCATTCATAAAAATCTCTCCTCTCTTATCTTATAGAAATAGAAGTCCTTTCTTGCAATTCTTTGCCCTTTGCCTTCAAGTAGCCCTTTAGCTTTTGCTTTGATGTATTCATTATTAATTCCTCGGGCATTTCAACTAATTTAAAAACCTCTATGGACTTTTGAAAATTGCCTACATCAAAGGATATATGGGCATCACTACCTGCCACCACAAAAGCTCCATACTCCTTTGCTTTTCTAGCAATCATTATACAATTATCTCTACTGCCGCTTCGACCAGGGTTCGTAAAAGTACTGTTGTTTATTTCGATTATTTTATTCTTTTCTCTAGCATTTAAGACAAAGTCATCTATATTAATTGGAAACTTAGGATTTCCTGGGTGAGCAATTATATCTATATATTCATTATCCATAGCCTTAATAAATGCTCTAGTATTTTCTTCCCGGGTGCCAGGCTCTATACATACATCGTGTAAGCTGGCCAGTACTAAGTCCAATTTTTTTAAATAGTTCTCTGATATATCAATCCTACCATCGTAGTCTATGATGTTAGCTTCAACACCCCTTAATATTTCTACTCCATCTATCTCCCTGGGAATTACTCTTTGATTACCGATATGAAAAATATTTGGTCCCCCGGGCATAGCAGGTCCATGGTCGGTAAAAGCTACCAGCTCTAGCCCCTTCTTCTTAGCGACTTCAATGTAGTCATGTATAGTACTGTAAGCATGACCACTGGCAATAGTATGAGTATGGGTATCTAATACAAATTTCATATGCTTTATTCCCTCCATATAAAGTTTATTGATTTAGTTACCTGATATTATGGAATTTCCTCAACTCTTATAGATTTTATAAATTAGTATCCCTTATTTAGATTTACAAGGTTGATTAGATTTTCACCATTAATATATTTTTTCATATTTTCATATATATAGGCAAATCTTCTTTCGTTTCTCATCTCCGAAACCCAACAATTATGTGGGGTTATAATGACATTTTCAAAATCCCATAATGGACTATGGGCAGGCAATGGTTCATGTTCAAATACATCAAGGGCCACTGCTCTAAACCTTCCTTCTATTAATTTCTTAGTTAAAGCCCTTTCATCAATAATACTACCCCTAGATATATTTATTAAACATGAATCCTTCTTAAACATATTCATCGTTGTCTCATTGATTAAGTGATGGGTCTTTTTCGTATGTGGAATTGACAATATAACTATATCTGACATAGATAGTATTTCACCTATTTCCTCTATGGAATAGCACTTGTTAAAATATTTGACATCTCTTCCCTCTGTATTTAGTCCTAATATATTAGTTTCAAATCCCCTTAATCTTTTTGCAGTCTCCATAGCTATGGTTCCCGTACCAATAAATCCTATTGTCTTGCCGTATAATTCTAAAATTGATGTATCTATCTGCCATTTTTTCTCTGATTGTTTCATATAAAACTTTCTTGAATTCTTTAGTATTTCAAGTATTTTCAGAATAACCCATTCACTAATGGGTATTGAGTAACCTCCCTTATTATTTGTCAGAAAAATTTCTTTTTTTCTTATGTAATCTATTGGGACCTGGTCAATTCCTATACTCGATAGGATAATCAACTTAAGATTTTCTAATTTGGAAATATCAAGATTATCAAAGGGGTTATAACAAACTAATACTTCTATATCCTTGATTTCTTCACAATTAGTAATTTCACTTTCATGTATATGTATAATTTCGTAACCTAAATTGCCTATCCTCTCCATCTTTTCCTGACCATAATTATACGTAATCAGAGTTTTCAAAGCTCTCCCTCCCTTTAAAACACTTAGTTTAATTGATTATACAATTCTACTAACCCTAAATTTAGAACTTCCTCAATTGATAATTTTTTATGTAAAATACAAAAGCTACTGCTTAGCAGTAACTTTAACTAAATATTTGTTTTTCATATTCATCTATATTTTCGCTAAGCACATCTGCTAATCCAACAAATTCACAGCCAATCATGTAGCCATCATTAATTTTTTGATTCCTCACAATCCTAAGTACACTATAAAACATTTTTTTTTCATCTATTGTTATCTTTGCGTTAAAAAAATATCCTATAGGCAATTGAATTTTACTAATAAAACCTATGCCTGTTTTTGAAATATTAATTAAAGAGACTTCACCATTAACGTTTTTTAGGGTCTCGTCCCCTGATTCATATAAGGACTTCACTTCTAATTTTATATTCACTGGCAATCTCTTGCTTTTTCTTCTATTATCCATAGAAATTCCTCCTAAGTTATAATATATACATACATTATAACATATCAATATATCTAATACCTTACATACTGATATCTTATTAAGTTAATTATTATGTCAATAAAATGGATTTTATCATAAACTATACTATAGATATGGAGAATGTTACAAAAATCAAATATGCATTTAACCCTTTTATAAAGCAATATATATTAGACTTCCATAAGTATTAGAGGAGAGGTAGTAAAATGCCAGGTCATCCAAATGAACTTTTTCAAATTTTAAAATCTGAAACATTTCTAAATTTAATAAATTCCGATAAGATCAAAATTGCTGAATTAAATGCTGCTATTACATTACTCATTAAATGTAATATTGATTTTGATGTAATTTTTGAAGGGGCAACTACAAGAGAGTTTCCCGAGGCAATTCTGACAATATTTATTAACCCTAATACTAATCTTGACTTTAGATTTCGATTTAATAATTGTAGATAATTTCTTAGCTAAATATCAAGATGCATTTATTGAATCAACCGATTTTAGGTCTGTAGGTTAATCTCATATACTCAGACTCCGTATTTGTTATTTGAATAATTTCATCCCTTTCTATATCTAAACTATAAATATTAAAATAGTTTAGACTATCACTACTAAAATATATTTTATCTCCATCTATTTTCCAAACATAATCACTAATTCTTACACCATGAGTATTTTTAGTTAAGTTTACGGTTACTCTCTTTTCAATATTATATGAATATATATCCTGTGTCTGTCCATCCCTACCTATATAGGTAATATATTTACACTCTGGAGAATATTTTATTTTGCTCAGATATAATAAGCTTTGTGGTATTTTAACAAACTCTTTTTTAAAAGTATTCAAATCAACTATATATATATTTAGACTTCCAAGCTTTTCATCTACTATGTATGCAATATACCTATCATCTATAGACCAATCAAAATCTCTAACATATCCATAATTACTAATCTGTTGTAATCTAAGACCATCAATATCCATAACATATAAATGATTTGCATTTAACCCCGTCCTTATATATCCTATTTTCTCACCATTGTGGGAACATTTTGGCCTATAGCTCTTTACTATACCCTGACTATAGGTCAATCTTTCATAGGTTAACTTTTTTGTATCTACGGAGTAGAGGTCCTTGTTGCCATCCTTAATAGCGGAGAAAAAGATTTTATCTCCCATATTGTTCCAACAAAAACTCGTGACACACTCAAACACATTTAAATCTGTGATTCTACGGGGAGTATTACTATTGATATTTAATATACACAACATATATTTTTCATCATCATTAGACAAATATGCAATTTCTTGACCATTGGGGGACCAAGCAGGTAAAATGTGCTTTAGTAAATAGTCACTGATTAGCTTTTTAGAATATCTTCCATCATTATAACATATACATATTTGGCTATTACCATTGACATCATTTTTAGAAAAGCATATTTCGTAGGTGGGCTTGTATTTAGCCTCCGATAGCAAATATATTGTAGTAAGTATTTTCCTAGAATTAATCCTATTAACCACAATATCCTCAATAAATACATTTAGATTGAATCTTTGAAATTGGAGCAGTTCCTCTACTTTAGTTCCTTCAATAAATGGTGGTACAACTATGTGGACATTTTCAAAAGATTTATCTTCTATAACATGAATGCTTCGCTGTGAATTATCAGCAGCATACATTATTCTTTGATTTACTTCTATTCTTACTAATAATTTGCATCCTGATAAATTTTGTCCTTCACACGATATACCTTCCATAGTCTTTATGACCTTTGAGGAGAGGATCTTAGGGTCTACAATTATGGATACTATCTCATCTATATCTGGCAAATCAGTTGAAATATCCATTGCTCCCTTTAACTCACACTGAGAAAAATATTCCATGGTCTCTGGTATATTTTCAGAAATACCGATTTTTTTAATAAAAGAATGTCTTTCATTCACAGTATTCACTCCTTGAAAAATTTATATACTGCTGAAACTTTTTGCATCAAGTAGTAGCATAATATTGTTAAATACCCTTCTTTTATCTAGTTTATTTACACAAACATCCTCAACATAGGGAATAATTTCCAAATTACAATCTATATCAAAGGTTTCATCTAGAACAATATAACTAGAAAAGATTTTCATTAATTGAGCTGTACAGATAGATTTTTTTACTTCCCTTGCACCATACTCAATTTTTTGAACAACTTCACCCTCCACAACTACTTTTTTTCCGGTTAAGGATTTAAAGCCATTGGATGTAGCCCTGGGTGTTAAGATAATATATTTATCAATTATATTTACACTTGTGGTTACTCTAAAAATCGATTCTATGTCAGGCTTTTCCTTTGGTAAGATTAGAGTATCTCGTATTTGTACCTGTTTAAAGCTTTTAGAGTGTAAAGGAAATATTCTCGATATCCCTAATATCTCTATACAATCCTCACCTAATTTTCCCATTAGAATTCCCCCTAAACCTATGAAATTTCCTAGATACTAAAATGTCTATTCAATCATAATAGGAATTATTATGGAAATTTATCATATCTTTAAAATATATACATAATAATATTAATCTAGTAGATTTCATATTTTATAATTTAAATAATAAAATTCTTCTAAAAAACTATTTGTTATAATCCACAAAAACTTATTCTTTTGTAAAAGGAGTCATATAAATGAAGAGCATTGTTAAAGATTTTATAGAGTATACAGGTATATCTGAAGATTTACCTATCCATCCCCATTCCTTTAAAAGTTTAAATCTACAGGAAACCCTAACTATGCCTTCTAATAAGCCAAATATTAAAGAATTGGTTAAGGTCATGATTGATACTAATATTGTTGAAACTAGAGTAATTAAAACTCCTAAAGCCACTTCCCTTGAAGGCAACATTCTAACAGGGTGGAATTTAATTGTAGAGGGAAAATTGAAATTAAAGATAGGATATATTGAAGACTCCGATAAGGAGGAAATTCACTTTTCAAACTTCAGTCTTCCATTTAGTACTAATATAGTCCTTCCAGAATATTTCAAAGCTTCAAATTCTGTTAACGTAGATGGATATATAGAAAGCGTATCGGCAAAAAGACTTAATAAAAGAGAAGTTTTTCATAATACAATTATATTTTTAAATGCTGTTATCTATAGATAAAATAACTATATAGATGTGTGATAGAGAAAGTTAACTTACTACAGCAGCCACAGAGAATCCTTTAGGCTCATGCTATAAATCTGTTTATAGATAGGTAATAGAAGGTAAAACAGATTCATAAAAATCGCTCT
>JAKSBP010000391.1 GCA_022361035.1 Clostridia bacterium | reverse complement strand
CGAAAGCAGCCACTGAGGTTTCCTTTAGAGCGATTTTTATAACATATAGGAAATTATAGACCTTTTAAATATATAGATATATATAATTTCCGTACATGTGTTTCAAAAGAGTCTTCCTTTTAACTCTTCATCAGAGACTCTTTTATAAATCTGTTTTACCTTCTATTACCTATCTATAAACAGATTTATTGCATGAGCCTAAAGGATTCTCTGTGGTTGCCGAAGTAAGTTAACATTCTCTATCACTCATCTATATATTTCTATGATATAGGGATTTTTTGTTTTTCTTCTAATCTTCTGTTAGTTCTATTTTTAACTCTTCTAGCTGCTTTTCATCTGCAAGAGCAGGTGCATCAGTTAAAAGACATTTTGCATCTTGAGTTTTTGGAAAAGCTATGACATCTCTGATATTATCCGTATCCGTTAAGATCATAGTAAGTCTATCTAGCCCATAGGCAATTCCACCGTGGGGAGGCGTTCCATATTTGAAAGCATCAATTAGAAATCCAAACTTTTCCCTAGCTTCTTCCTCTGTAAATCCTAGGGCCTTAAACATTCTTTGCTGCAAGCTTGAATCATGTATCCTTATACTTCCACCACCAACTTCTGATCCATTTATTACTAGGTCATAGGCTTTAGCTCTCGCATTTTCTGGATTTGATTCCAGGATTTCTAAATCCTCCTCCGAAGGTGAAGTAAAGGGATGATGCTTGGCATAGTATCTATCCTCATCTTCATCGTATTCAAATAAGGGAAAGTCAGTAACCCATAGGACTTTAAAATTACTATCATCTATTATCTCCAGCTTCCTAGCAATCTCTACCCTCAGTGCACCAAGTGCAGCATATACAATAGAGGGCTTATCGGCAACAAATAAAATCAAATCCCCTGCCTTTGCCTCCATTTTATTTACTACAGCCTTTACATCCTCCAAGCTTAGGAATTTGGCTATAGGAGAATCTACTCCTTCATCAGTCATCTTCATCCATGCAAGCCCTTTGGCACCATAGGTCTTTGCAAGCTTTTCAAGGTTTTTCATACCTTTTTTACTAAACTTCTCCCCACCACCATCAATATTAATGGCTTTTACATCACCACCATCTTTAACTGTATTGGCAAAAACTCCAAAACCACAATCCTTTACTATATCATTCAGGTCTTTAAGTTCATATCCAAAGCGTAGATCCGGTTTATCTGAACCATATCTTTCCATAGCCTCATTATAAGTCATTCTCATAAATGGTGTGCTTAATTCAATTCCCCTGATATCCTTAAATACTTTTGCAATCAATCTTTCATTTATTTCAAGGACATCCTCAACATCAACGAAGGACATCTCAATATCTATTTGGGTAAACTCAGGTTGTCTATCGGCTCTTAAATCCTCATCTCTAAAGCACTTTACGATTTGATAGTACTTATCAAAACCCGATACCATTAAAAGCTGTTTAAATATTTGAGGTGACTGGGGTAAAGCATAAAACTTGCCCTGATTCACCCTTGAAGGTACTAGATAATCCCTCGCTCCCTCAGGGGTTGGCTTCGTAAGTACAGGAGTCTCTATATCTGAAAATCCATTTTCATCTAAGAACTCTCTAACTTTTGAAGCAATTCTACTCCTAGTCCTTAATACTTTTTGCATTTTTGGTTTTCTAAGATCTAAATATCTATATTTTAATCTCAATCTTTCACCAGCATCATCTTCGTCGTTTATATGAATAGGAGGAATCTCTGATTCTGATAGGATTTTAAGCTCCTTAACAAAGACCTCTATCTCTCCAGTTTTCAAATTGGGATTGATAGATTCTCTCCTTCTTACCTCTCCTCTAGCTGCTATTACAAACTCACCCCTAAGCTTTTCTGCCTTTCTAAAGGCTGCCTCTGATACATCTGTATCAAAAACTATTTGTACTAGACCTTCCCTATCCCTTAAATCTACAAATATTAATCCACCTAGATCCCTTCTTTTTTGAACCCATCCCATCAGTATAACTTCTTTTCCAATATCTTTAGATTCTAATACTCCACACATATGAGTCCTCTTCATTCCACCTAATAATTCACCCATTTTTTACCCTCCTTATTTCACTCTTTCTATTACTTCATCTACTACAGAATCTAATTTAATTTCTTCCTGATTCCCTGTATCCATATTCTTCAGGGATATAGTACCCCTATCTAGCTCATCATCGCCAATAACAATTGTATATAAACTATTTAGCTTATTTGAATACTTAAACTGAGCCTTCAAGCTCCTTCCTAAATGATCTATGTCAACTGAAACCCCATTTTTTCTCAGCTTATATGATATTTCTAGGGCTTTATCATGGGCTCTGCTGCCCATAGCAACGATAAACACCTCAAGCCCCCTTGGTGTTGGAATCTCTATGTTATTCTTTTCTAAGGTAAGAATTAACCTTTCGATACCCAATCCAAAACCAACACCTGGTGTCTCTGGTCCCCCTATGTCTTCAACTAGTCCGTCATATCTTCCACCACCACATACAGTACTCTGGGACCCAATTTCCTTAGATATTATTTCAAAGGCTGTTCTATTATAATAATCCAGACCCCTCACTATCCTCGGGTTAATTTCAAAGCCTAATCCCATTAGGGTTAATATTTTTTGTAGACCTTCAAAGTGATCTTTACATTCTTCACATATATAATAGGTTATTAAAGGTACATCATTAAGTACTTCCTGGCAGTCCTTATTCTTACAGTCAATAATCCTCATTGGATTTTTCTCATACCTTTCAACACATGTCTTGCATAAGTTATCCATTCTCTCTTGTAAAAATTTTTTTAGGACTTTATTATAATCCTTTCTACATTTTGAACATCCTATACTATTTATCTTCAGCTCAAGGTTATTTAGACTGAGGCTTTCAAAGAAAGTCATGGCTATACTTATTACCTCGGCATCTACTGAAGGATTTGAAGCACCAAATACTTCTACACCAAACTGGTGAAATGCCCTTAATCTTCCTGCCTGTGGCCTTTCATAACGAAAACAAGGTGTATTATAAAAAAGCTTAGTTGGCTGTACATCTGCATACAATTTATTTTCAATAAATGCCCTTACTACTGGAGCTGTACCCTCAGGTTTTAGGGTTATATTTCTTCCACCATTATCAGTAAAGGTGTACATCTCTTTTTGGACTATATCCGTAGTCTCGCCAACACCCCTTTTGAATAACTCAGTATGTTCAAATATAGGGGTTCTTATCTCCCTATATCCAAATTTCTCACATATATCTCTAAACATATTTTCCAAATAGGTCCATCTATATATATCCGATGGTAATACATCCTTTGTACCCCTTGGAGCTTTAGTTAACATTTTATGTACCTCCTTTTATTATTTACAGCCTCCAGTATCATCATAAATAAAAAAACTCCCTTCCTATGCTAAATAATCATAGGGACGAGAGTTTAACATTCCCGCGGTGCCACCCTAGTTGGATAATCCCACTTTTCACAGTTAACGCCTGTATACGTACTATCTTTATATTTTTGATAGTATTGCTCTAAGGTGTCTTCTCCATAACTTTTGATACCGGGCTTTCACCTTCCCCGACTCGCTATAACCATAATCATAGATACTCTTCCTCTTCATTGCTATGAAATCATTATAAAGTTTTCATTTATTATAAATCACTCCTAATATTATGTCAAGGTCATTATATGTATAAATTCACCTTTTAATTTGCTTAACTATATTAATTAAATCCTGAATTTATTTGTAACACTTCTAAACCTTGCTCATAATATATTATCGAAAAAGAGCAAAGACACTTGAAACAGTTAATTATCTTAAAATTTCCCTGTAACACTTTCATAACTTGTTAATATTATATTATCGAAAAAGAACCATGAACATTGGAGGGTAATAAATGCATGATTTTTTAAAGGAGTTTTGTAGAAAGTCCAATATAAGACTTATCTATACCAACAATAAATATAAGGTATGTTCTGTTACTGTATATAATAATGTTCCTAAGTTAAGGGTTCATAAAATCTTTAAAAATTGTCCAGAACATGTGGCTAATGCCCTTATTTCTTACTTTATAAAATTTGAAAACCTAGATAATGCAAGAAATACTATTGAAGAATACCTTTTTAATAATTATCCTGTAGAAGAATTCTACATTGAATCTCCAAATGAAGATATGAAGTTTGTATTTATAAACTCAATCAAACCTTCACTTCCTTCTAATAAAGACGATACAGAACCGAAAGAACTAGACATTCTAAGTATATCTAAAAGCGACATGAGGGGCAATATCTCTAAAGTTAACCCACAGGACACAATGCTAGTAGAGGAAGGAGATCTATTAGAAGTAAATATTACTGTAGATATGCCCAATTAATCCTATTAGGATAATAATCTTTAAATTTCAGTAAAGATTATTATCCTTATAAAAAGCTTCGCTTTCATATATATTAAACTTTGCAATTATATAGATGAATACTAAGTTATAGATAGCTAAGAACTTTGTATTGAAAGGAGGTGAAATTGTATGGGTTGGAAATTAAAAAGAGTTGATTTAGGAAAACTTGACCCTAACGAGGAAAAAGACCTAGTTTTAACTTTAAGACCAGAGGACAGAGCTGCAATTCATGGTGTTGTAAAATTCCCTAATGGCAAACCTGTTGAAGGCGCAGTAGTTAAGCTTTTCAAAAAATGTAAAGATAAGTGTAAATTAACTCCTATTACCTTCACTTTTACTGATAAATGTGGCCAGTTTTTATTTGGAGTTCCTTCAAAAGTAGACTTTGTAATTAAGGTATTCTTCTTTGTTCCAGAGAGAAAGATGGATGATAAGGACAAAGACAAGGACTGGGATGACATTTGTCTAGAAGCTTAACTTCAAAAATTCTAGGCTCAGTGTCTCAAAATCATTAAATCTTATTGTTTATTATTCCCCCTTAGGTGGTTAATTAAATATCCCCCCTTGAAGTTCTCATTTAAGGGGGGATTATAAATTATATATGCTTTTATGTAAATTCCTATTATGCAGGCTTTGTTATAGACCTATTCTATACATATATATGTAAGATACACTCGTGGAATAAAAAAGAGAATATCAAAGTTCTAGGATTAAAAGCTAGTATATTTTGTCAATTCAACTCTTTTTCTATCTACCATTTCCTCTACTCTCTTTATGTATTCATCAACATTTTTTACATTTGGTACTCTTTCGAGTCGGTTATCACTTGGAAAAACAATCTTAGATATACCTCCGGCACCAAGGGCTACAATAGATTGTTTCTCCTCCATTATTTGCATATTATATATACACTCGTGATTTTTTTTACAGTAACCTAAGTTTTCTAAGTTGCCCACCATATATTTTTGTCTATACATATAATATGGATAAAGCCCCATTTCATATGCATAATTTTTTGTTAGGTTAAGCATCTCCTTAGCTAAAGTCTCTTTAGCCATTTGGAAATCATCTAAGGATTGATTTAACCTTGAGCTTCTTTTAATAGCTAGGGTATGTACTGTCAAGTTTTCAGGACTAAATCCCTTTATAATTTGTAAGGTGTTCCTTACCTCATCTATTCCTTCCTTTGGCAGTCCTATTATAACATCCATATTAATTGTATCGAATCCAATTTCCTTTGCCTCATAGAATGCTCTATCTATATCATGCTGGCTATGTTTTCTCCCTATAAGGCTCAGGGTTTTAGGATTCATTGTTTGGGGATTAATACTGATTCTATTAACTCCATTTAATTTAAGAACCTTTAGCTTATCCCTATCTATTGTGTCGGGTCTTCCTGCTTCCACAGTAAATTCCTTAAGTCTTGATATATCAAAGGCTTCAAATATCCAATTTATTAAAGTATCAAGCTGCATTGAAGATAAAGTAGTTGGAGTTCCCCCTCCAATATAGATGCTTTCTAGTTTTTTCCCAAGTTGTCCCAGCAACTTACCCATCTTTATTATTTCTATACTCAGGGACCTAAGATATTCATCGACTTTCTTATTCCCCTCCTTCATGGGATTAGAGGGAAAGGAACAGTATAGACATCTTGTAGGACAAAAGGGGATACTAATATATAGGCTAACTAGCTCTTCATCAATTGGATAGATATACTTTCTTTCACGTAATGCTATATCTAGCATAAGATTTATTTTTTCATCCCTTATTCTGTACTCTTCTTTTAAAATTCCTTTTATCTCTTCTATATTATATTTGCTGTCTAATAATTCATGTATTATCTTTGTAGGCCTAATTCCCGTTAAAATACCCCAGGGGATATCACATTTACTAAACTTCATCAATGCATCAAAAATGCTAGCTTTAACTTTTCTCTTTAGTTTTTTTCTTTTTTCAATATTACCTTTATTTCCTTCAATTTTATAACTTCCTTCTTCAACGGAAACTAAATTACTATTTTCGTAAATTTTCGTACTTATTAGGTATTTTCTACCTTGGTCAATTGCTTCATTTATTAAAAATAGTCCATCTTTACCTATCTTATAATCATCAACAAATTTTATATCCCTCCACAGACCAAAAACCTTAATTAACTCTCCAACCTCATATTCAAATCCATGTCCCCTTAAAACTACATTAATCATACTTTCATCCTTTAGTAATGTTAATCAATTTCATTTCTAACACTATCTACTTGTTCCTTAGAAATACATAACTCCCTTGCTATATCTTCTGTTTTATATCCAGTTTCAACTAGTCCCATTAAGTCATCCCTATCAACATCAAAAAAATTTTTTCTACTTTTGTGATTGAAATAGTTATTAACCCTTTTAGTCATAAAAAGTCCTCCTTAAGTAAATTGTTAAGAGTATTTTTTCCATATGACTCAAAGGGTATTCATAAGTTTTAAAAGCAGCTAAAGTAACTTTGTTCCAAATCTTAGGCTCATTCCTTTAAAAGTATGATAAATAAATCTTTTTGAAATTACAGAGCCCCACAAATCTGAGTAAAGCTATTATCTTAAAAATGGATTTTTCATTCTTTCTATACCAATTGTAGATTCTGGTCCGTGGCCAGGTAGTACCCTTGTAGAATCATCATAGATTAAGATTTTATTCTTAATAGATTTTATAATTTCATCAAATGAACCACCCTCAAAATCCGTTCTTCCGATGGACTGAGCAAACAAGGTATCACCAGTGAACATTACATTCTGAACTTTAATACATATGCCGCCATAGGTATGTCCCGGCGTATGTATTACTTCAAGCTGTAGTTGACCAAGGGTTATTTTATCTCCATCCTCCAATAGTTTGTCAGCCATAAAACCTATATCTGGCCCACTCATTACACTAGATAAATTCTTTTCAGCACTCTTTATTAAATATTCATCTTCTTTATGAATTAAAATTTGAGCTTTAGTCTTTTCCTTAATTTGCGGAACTCCTCCAATATGGTCTCCATGACCGTGGGTTAAAATAATAAATTTGAGGTTGAATCCATTTTCTTCTACTTTTCTTAAAATTTCACTAGCATCTCCACCTGGATCAATAACTGCCGCCTCCTTAGTTTCATCGCAGGCAATTAAATAGCAGTTTACAGCATATACCCCAAGCTGCATTCTCTTTAAATACATCGTATCAACTCCTTAGAAGGTTTTTTTACTGTCTACAAGTATTGTAACAGGCCCGTCATTCGACAGACTAACAACCATATGCTCTCTAAAGGCTCCCTTTTCAGCCTTTATACCCCTGTCTCTAGCTTCTGCAAGAAAAGCCTCATAAAGTCTATTGGCAAGGTCGGGCTTTGCAGCCCTCATAAAGTTAGGCCTTCTTCCCTTTCTACAGTCTCCTAATAAAGTAAACTGGGAAACCACAAGAATTTCCCCCTTTATATCTAACACAGATAGATTTAACTTATCATCTTCATCTTCAAAAATACGTAAATTTATAATTTTTTCAACCATATATTTTACGTCATCTATGTCATCACTATCCTCTACTCCAAGTAAAATCATAAGACCTTTGCCAATGCTTCCAGTTATCTTTTCTTCAACAGTCACCTTTGCCTCACTAACTCTTTGTACAACTGCTCTCATATTTTTGACCTCCTACTAGGATGTAACCCTTTTAACGTCAATCACATCCTTCATAGACCTAAATTTATTCATAAGCTTAGAAAGCTGTTGAATATCAGAAATTTCTATGGTTAAATTGATAATAGCCAGTTTTTCTTTAGTAGTTCTAGCATTAATTGCACTAACATGGAGCTTTACCTCTGAAATCACATTGGTCATTTCAGCAAGGATTCCCTTTCTATCCCTTGCAACAATTTGAATTTCAGTTGAATAAGAAATCTTTTCACCAGAATCCCATTCTACATCTATCAATCTATCAAAGGAATTGGGATCATTTTGTATATTAGGACAATCGCCACGATGAATAGTAACGCCTCTTCCCCTAGTTATATATCCAATTATTTCATCTCCAGGAACAGGGCTACAGCATTTAGCAAATCTAACTAAAATATTGTCTATTCCTTTAACCTTAACACCTTGTTGTGTCTTTTTCTCTCGTTTTCTTTTAGATATATTTCCTTGAATATCCTCTGATTCTTCAAGGGATTTAACTTCTTTATGTTCTTCTCTGTAAAGCTCCTTTAATTTAGGAATAACCTGATTTAATGCAATACCACCATAGCCAACGGCAGCATACAAATCCTGTATGTTATTAAAACGAAGTTTCTTGATTATTTCGTTTAGCCACTCTGTTTTTAGCAGCTCCTTCGTTGGATATCCTTGTCTTTTAACTTCCTTTTCTAATAATTCTTTACCTCTTTGGGTGTTTTCTTCCCTTCTTTCCTTTTTAAACCATTGTCTAATCTTATTCTTCGCCTGGGTACTCTTAACAAATTTTAACCAATCTCTACTAGGTCCATTACTATTATTTGATGTTAATATTTCTATTATATTTCCCGTTTTCAATTTGTGGTCTAGGGGTACTATTCTTCCGTCTACCTTTGCACCTATACACATATTTCCAACGTCAGAGTGAATTTTATATGCAAAATCCACAGAGGTTGAACCCACAGGAAGGTCTATAACATCACCCTTTGGAGTAAATACAAAAACCTGATTAGTGAATAAATCAATCTTTAATGATTCCATAAATTCCTTAGGGTCCTTAAGTTCCCTCTGCCATTCTAAAAGTTGTCTAAGCCATGATAATTTCTTATCTATCTCTTCTTCCTCTTCGTCTACACCTTCTTTATATTTCCAATGGGCAGCAATACCATATTCAGCGACCCTGTGCATTTCCCAAGTTCTTATCTGAATTTCAAAAGGCTCACCCATAGGTCCAATAACGGTTGTATGGAGGGATTGGTACATGTTAGGCTTAGGCATGGCAATATAATCCTTAAATCTACCAGGTATTGGCTTCCACTTTGTATGAGCTATACCAAGTATAGCATAGCAATCCTTAAGATTATCAACTATTATTCTAATAGCTGTAAGATCAAAAATTTCCTCAAAGCTTTTATGCTGGTATACCATTTTTTTATATATACTGTAAAAGTGCTTAGGTCTGCCATATATGTCGTATTCTACATGAAGCTTATTTATATCTTCTTTTAACTCATTAATAACAATATTTATATACTCTTCTCTTTCCCTTCTTTTCTTTGCCACCTTTTCCACTAAGTCATAATATCCCTCAGGGTCTATATGTCTTAAACATAAATCTTCAAATTCCCACTTTATCTTAGAAATCCCAAGTCTATGGGCTATTGGCACATAAATTTCCAAGGTCTCCATAGCCTTTTCTTTCTTTTTAGCTTCATTCATATATTTCAGGGTTCTCATATTATGAAGTCTATCGGCCAGCTTAATAAGTATTACCCTTATGTCCTTTGCCATGGCAAGAAACATTTTTCTAAGATTTTCAGCCTGTCTTTCCTCTTTTGTCTCATAGGTAAATTTACCAAGCTTTGTAACACCATCGACTAATAAAGCTACTTCTTCTCCAAATTCCCTCTTTATTTCATCAAATTTACACTTTGTATCTTCAATAACATCGTGTAAAAGCCCAGCGATAATAGTATTTTCATCCAATTCTAGTTCTGCTAAAATAAGGGCAACACTCATTGGGTGAACAAAATATTTTTCTCCAGACTTTCTATATTGACCTTGATGAGCACTATCAGCGAAGTTAAAAGCCTTAATTATCCTTGATAAGTCATAATGAGGGTTATATTGCTTTACTTTTTCTATGAAATTTTCCAGCATTAGTTCATCACCCTCTTTTTAATTAAAGTCGATATTTAAAAAAGTTAATTTATAGCCAGCTAAGATATAGGTTCTTATAAGATATCTACTACTGATAGATATTAAATTTAATATATACAACCCATTTATAAATCTACATTTTATATTCTTAAATATACATAAAACCTTAGCTATTTAAGAATATAAAATGTAGATTTTTAAGGAGGTTATATATAGTAATATGTCTAATAAATAAAATTATATAATAAATTAAATATATTATATTATATAATAAAAAAGTTTTTTTTCATAGTTTTTTAGGATTCTCTTTCATAATCCTAGATAAATATCTACTTCCTATGAAATAGTTTAGATTAAAAATATCATTCTATATATAAAAAATATGCAACTTGGATGCAAAAAATATTCAAATAAAACTATGAATCCCTTAATGTTTTTACTTCAAAAGTGTGAATACTTAGGACTTGCATAGTTATAGTCTAAAAAACTTCTTACTACATATATAGATTAAATCTTCTATTTATTATGCAATTTCCTGAATATTAAAAAAATAGTGAATGGAAATCCATTCACTAGTATTTAATTATTGATTTTACATCGTAACCCTTTAAAACTTCTTTACCCTTTAAAAAGGTCAATTCAATTAAGAATAGCACTCCGATTACTTCTCCACCCAACTGCTCTATCAATTTTATAGTCGATGCAGTTGTTCCTCCAGTGGCTAACAAGTCATCAACAATTAATACCTTCTGCCCTGGCTTAATTGAATCCCTATGGATTTCTAATGTATCTGTTCCATATTCTAATTCATATTCATACTTTACTGTCTCATAGGGTAATTTTCCTGGCTTCCTTATTGGCACAAAACCCTTCTTTGTAGCATAGGACATAGGAGCTCCTATCAAAAATCCCCTAGCCTCTGGCCCAACTATAATATCAAACTCCTCATCCTTTACTTCATCTATACATAAATCTATGGCTTTTTTATATGCTTCACCATCTTGAAGTAAAGTAGTGATATCCTTGAAGCTTATACCCTCCTTTGGGAAATCTTCCACAACTCTTATCTTGTCCTTTAAATTCATTTTAAACCCTCCTTTAAGGTCTATTATAATTGGTGAGTTTTAAGGTATAATTACGCAACTCTTCAATTATTTAAATTCAACGGAAAATGCATTCTCTGCATAATTTTTAAATTTATCCTTTAAAAGATTTATATTTTTATATGTCTTTGAATCTGTTATATCTATTTTTTCCTCTGGGGGCTGTAGCAGCTTGATATTAACCTTGTCATTCTTTCGACTATAATTTAAAAGTCCAGCATCTGACAAAATATCTAAGGAAATTTCTAGTTTAGATAGATTCATGTTCTCTATATTTCTTGTAAAATCCCTATAATCAATATCCTCCCAATTTGAAAATTTTCTCAGATATTTATACAATCTAGCTAAATCATCCCTGGTTGGAACAACTTTAATTAAGAAGCTTTCCATGGCTTCTCTATCCCTTTTATCATATAGAATATGAATATTTCTATCGGAAGTCAGCAATAACTCCACATACTCCTTTACAATTGGAATATCATATATGTATATTTGTTGATAATCACTAAAATCAAATCTAGATAAAATAGGATTTACAACAATGATATCCTTATTATTGCTTGAAGGAGTATTAAAGCTGACAGAATAAAGGATGTCATATCTTTCTATATCACTAAGAAATAAGGATAAATCTATAAGCCCCTCTACAGTATTTACTAGAATCAGATTAGAGCTGTTTAGATCTAAATTTTCAGCAACATACTTAGCCCTATTCTTATTACTTCTTAAATCAATAATGTTTTGGGAGGTATATTTACTTGAGGTGTAGTCTACCTGAGTTAATGCCTTTGTAAAGCTTAAATAATAATTGTATATAATTTTACTGTCACTATAGAAATCTTCATATCGTCTTCTTATATCTTTTATATTAAGCTGGATAGTTTCAATTCCCTTAAAATTATTTAATTCCAAATTGAATGCTAAATCTATACTTTCTCCCCTTGACAAATTCATGTTACCTTTTCCAACATTTAATCCAATACAATCAAAAACCCTGTTTTCACCATGTACTAAAAGTTCTACGTGCTGACTATCTTTATTAAGGATGTTTATTCTATCTACAATTATTTTTTTACAAGAAAATAGGGGTCTTGGATTACCGGGTCCAAAGGGAGCCAATTTTTTTAGCTCTTCAGCTAAATTAAATCCTATATCTGTAATACCGATATCCAAATCAATTTCCAAGGATGGGGTTTTTTCTATATATTTCATTACTTCATTGCTAGGGGCCTGCAAGTTACCCCTAACAGTTTCTAAACTTAAAAGTCTATTTCCATATTCATAACTAGTTGTAATATTGTTGTACAACTCCCTAGAAATATTTATTGCCTCATTATAATCTTCGCATAATAGAAGTTCAATCCATAATGATAGGTTATCTATTTTCTCCCTAGGATTGATATGAGAAAAAATCATGTGCTGAATATCTTCCATAGTCATACTATCATTAACATTAAAGATTTGAACAAGTGTCTTTAATCCCAAATTTTTTAATTGCTTAAGTACATCTAAACCATTTTTTACTAGAATCCTATTTTCTCCTGTAATAGGTACACCAGCGGCTATTGTCTCAATAGTAACCAAGTCTAAATAAGCATAGCTTTCATAGCTTTCTTCCTTAAACCTTTCCTTGGGGATTAATCCTTGTATAAGTTTAAATGCAATACCTGAAATTGACAGCATGTCATTGGGATAGTTACAATCTTTTCTTTTAGGGTTAATTACTGGAGCGGTGGTTGGAACAGATTGTTGATACTCATTACGGTCAATTATTATAAAGTCAATACCTAAAGATTTAGCATATTCAATATCTAAATCAGAAGTAATGCAACAATCGCAGCTAATAATTAACTCTCCACCCATTGATTTGATATAGTCAATTGAATTGGTAATATTATGATTTTCTTCTTCACCCTTAGAGGCTATATAGTAATGGCCTTTAAGGTCAATTGAATTAAAATACTTAAGGATTATACACATACTTGCCATACTACCAATATAATCCCTTCCATAGACCCATACCATTTCAGCATTTTTTATAGACTTATTAATTCTACTAACAGCAGTATCCATATCCTTTAATAAAAAGGAATCATATAAATAATCGAGTTTGGAATCTAAAAAGATTCTAGCATCATCAATATTCTCTATGCCTCTATTTAATAAAAGTTTAGCTGTTACTAATGAGACACCTAACTTTTTTGAAAAATCTTGAGCCCTTTTATTGCTTTTTTCTTTTGTAATCCATACTTTATCATGAAGCAGCATATTTTCACCTATTAATATTATAATTGCATTTTTAAATATATTTTAGTAATTTAAAAAGGCTTATCCACTATATAAAAACAACCACGAAATACATAAAACCTATAGCCTGAAAAAAACAATCACATCTTATTATATGACAAATTAAATTAGGGTTCAACATATTTTGCCTAGATAAATAGGCTGAATTTTAAATGTTTTAGCTTATCAACCCTCCTTTTTAGTCTCCATTTACCCTTTTATCGTCTTCAATCTTTATTTCTTCTATTGCTACATCGTTATTAATACTTTCTATACTATTATCATCGATATTACTGATTTTATCTTCTTCGGTATTCAATGGGTCAACAGGCTTTATTTCCTCAATTTCCTTCTCTAAAATCTTTACCTTATTTTGCAGCTCTCGAATTTTCAAACTCGCTTTTACTCTATTTACTATTCCTAAAAATGCCACTATAATTGCTCCAAAGGCGGCCGAACCTAAAATTACTATGGCTTGAGAAAACTCAAATTGTTTCCATAATAATTTTATGGTAACCGGTTCTGAATTCATAACTGCAAATACCGAAACGAGTATAGCAAATATAAGGGAGAATATAAATAGAATTTGCATAAAATCACTCCTTGAAATTATTATTCAACATAAATCTCTTTTATCCTGCTTAAAATTGTTTATTTTAACATTAGTTTACATATTATGCAAAAAAACTAAGAACCACCAGACTTAATAATCTGATGGATCTTGTTTTTTTATAATTATTGTGCTTTCCCAATACTATTCGATAAAGCCCAGACAGGACTTGCTATAAATATTGAAGAATATGTTCCTGTTATTACACCTGCCAACAATGGAAGGGCAAATTCCCTAATAGATTCAACTCCAAATATAAATAGACAACCTATTACTAAAAGAGTAGTTAAAGATGTATTTATAGACCTAGTTAATGTCTGCTTAATGCTAGTATCGGCAATTTCAAAATGAGTTTCCTTCTTTTTATATTTAAGGTTCTCCCTTAACCTGTCAAAAACAACTATTGTATCATTTATTGAATAACCAACTATCGTTAGAATAGCCGCAATCACCGAACTATTGACTGGAATCTTTACAATTGCATATATGGATAATACTATTAAAGTATCATGGATAAGTGCTATAATAGCAGCTGCTCCAAATTTAATAGAATTAAATCTAAAAGTGATATATATAAGCATTCCTATAGAAGCTAACACTATGGATATCAATGCTCTGTTTGTAATCTCTTCTCCCACGGAAGCTCCAAATTGTTGAGCCTCTCTAAAATCAATATCCTCTAAGTTATATTTTTGCTTAAAGACTTCAAATATATCCATTCTTTCCTGATTTGACAGATCCTTTTTAGTCTTAATAATTACCTCCATACTATCAGTTCCAGCATGTACTATATCTGGGTCTAATTCAAACTGTGCAATTAGTTCTCTGACTTCCTCTACGGTGAATTCTTGACCAATTTTAAACTGCATCATTGTTCCACCAGTGAAATCTATACCAAAATTAATTCCTGAAGTCAATGCCATCACTAAGCCTAAAATCATAACTGCAAGTGATATACTAAACCATATTTTATAATTTTGTGCAATCTTCATACCAATTGATTCTCCCTTCTATGCCCCAAACAGCTTCACATTTTTAAATATATCCATTTTTACTACCAATTTTAGTAAATATTTCGTTATAAATACTGCAGTAAGCATACTTGATACGATACCAATCATTAGGGTAACTGCAAACCCTTTTATTGGCCCTAGACCAAAGTAATACAGTACTATTGCGGCTATGAAGGTAGTAATATTAGCATCTAGAATAGTTCTAATAGCCTTAGAAAAGCCTGAATCTATAGAAGCCCTTATAGTTTTTCCATTTCTCAGTTCTTCCTTTAACCTTTCAAAAATGATTACATTTGCATCAACAGCCATCCCTACACCAAGTATCAACCCTGCAACACCTGGTAACGTTAAAGTTGCATTTAATCCTATTAAAACAAATATAACAATCAGAATGTATAGAAGTAAGGCTATATCCGCAATAAAGCCCGGTACTCTATAGTATAGAAGCATAAAAAGCAATACAAGTAATATACCTACCTTAGCAGCATCAATGCTTGTATTAAGGGAATCTATGCCAAGGGTAGGTCCTATGGCCGAGGTTTGTATTTCAACTAAATCTACAGGTAATGCTCCACCTCTAATTAAAGCTGCTAGATTTGAAGCAGATTCTGTGGTGAAATTTCCTGTAATGTAGGCCTTTCCATTAGGAATTTCAACATTAACCGATGGACTAGATACGGCCTCGTCATCTAATACAATGTGAATAACTTTATTTGGATTTATCATCATTTTGCTAGGGTCACTTGGATTAGCAATATATTCGGGCTCCCGGGCTAACTCCCTAGTAGCAATCTGAAATGCCTTGGCTCCTTCACTATTTAACTCTAGGGAAACTATAGGTTGATTGGTATCAGGGTCAAAACCTAATTCAGCATTTTTCACTTCACTACCTGTAATAACCACGTCTCCATTAGATTTAATAAATCTGAGCTGGGCAGTCTTACCTATTGAGTTAATTGCCTCTTGGGTATTTTTTACACCAGGTAATTCAATTCTTATTCGGTCCTCGCCTTCAAGTACAATATTGGGTTCCGTAAGTCCCATAGCATTAACACGTCTAATTATTACTTCCTTTGTTTGGTCCATTATTTTTCTTAAATCCTCACCCTGTGCATCGGTATCGGCTTCTAATACTACAACAGCCCCACCCTTAATATCTAAACCCAATTTTATTGAATCCTTAACAGGACTAACTGTAAAGTTACCAATTTCAATCCCTGCAATAGCTGTATATACACCTACGGCTAATATAGCAAGGATAATTATAAACATCAAAAAATTCTTTGCCTTCATACCCCTATTCCTCCTAACTTTTTTTCTTTTAAATAATAGTTTCTCTGGGTATTAATAATTTATCTACTTATTTTTTATACTCCTTTGAACGTTTAACATAATGTCTTGCCGATTCTTCCAATCCTGCTATTTCTTCCTCCTTTAACTCCCTTGCTATTTTACATGGTGAACCTATAACTAAGGAGTTTTTCGGAATTTTTTTTCCTGGAGGGACTAAAGCACCGGCTCCTATAATAACATTATCTTCAACAATAGCTCCATCTAAAACTATTGCTCCCATACCTACTAAGACATTATTTCCAATTCTACAGGCATGTACTATTGCATTATGACCTATTGTACAATTATCTCCTATTATTGTTGGCATATCCTTATTTATGTGTACAACACAATTATCCTGTATATTTGTGTTGGCTCCCACTTCTATATAGTTCCCATCCCCCCTTAAGATAGTTCCAAACCAGATATTTGCATTCTCCTTTAAAGTAACCCTTCCAATAATTTGTGCGGTTTCTGATACGTAACAGCTTTCATGAATATCTGGTTCATAATTAAGGTATCTTATAATCATAAATTATTCCCTCCATATTCCATTCTATCGATAACCAACACAAATTTTATTGTATATTGAAGTTGGTTATTCTTCTTTCATATCTAGTTTTGCCTTTATATAAAGAGAACATTCTATTCTCTTTTTTTCCATGTCACAACCTATATCATAGGGAACATTTATATCACTATTAAAATTAAAGGCATTTGCATGACATCCTCCACTACAATAGAACTTAGCCCAACACTCTTTACACTTTTCCTTATTATATACATGTGCATCTGCAAAGGTCATACCTAACTCTCTATTATCTAACCCCCTTAGAACATTGCCCATTCTAAAATTCCCATTGCCAACGAACTGATGGCATGGATATATATCTCCTCCTGGGGTTATGGCTAGATATTCTGACCCAGCACCACATCCCGTTAGCCTTTTTATCACACAGGGACCTTGGTTTAAATCAATCATAAAGTGGAAAAAGTTAAAGTCTTCTCCAGTACCTTCTCTTTCCACAATTTCTCTAGCTAAGTCTTCGTAATGTTTAAAGATTTCTGGTATATCTTCTTTAGTTAACTCATAAGGCCTACCTGGCTCAGCAACTACAGGCTCAAGGGATATATTCTTAAAGCCTAAATCAGCTAGATGTAGTGCATCCTTTGCAAAATCTACATTATGCTTTGTAAATGTCCCCCTAACATAATAGCTTTTATCCTTCCTTTTTGTAACTGTTTCTTTCAACTTAGGAATAATTATATCATAGGTTCCCTGGCCATTTGTAGTATATCTCATTTTATCATTAGTTTCTCTTCTTCCATCTACACTTAAAACTATATTTTCCATATTTTCATTTATATAATCAATTATATCATCATTTAATAATGTCCCATTTGTAGTTAAGGTAAATCTAATTTTTTTATTACTTTCCTTCTCTCTTTCTCTACCATAGTTAACTATACTTTTTACTACATCAAAGTTCAATAGTGGCTCTCCACCAAAAAAATCTACTTCTAGATTTCTTCTATTACCTGAGTTCTCAATCAAAAGGTCTATGGCCTTCTTTCCAATCGCTTCTGACATCAAACTCCTGTCCCCTTGAAAATCTCCCTGGGAAGCAAAACAGTACTCACACCTTATATTACAGTCATGGGCTATATGTAAACACAAGGCCTTTATAACAGGTTGTCTATGCACAAAGGCTGAATCATTTATATATGTGTCCCCACAAAATAACATTTGATTTTCTACAAGATAATTTATCTCCTCTAAAGCTTTATTAAACTCGTCCTCACTATATTTAAACTTTAAAGCTTCAACAATTGCTCCCCTGTCCATTGCAGGATAATAATCTAATATATCATATACTAATTCATCCACTACATGTACAGCTCCACTATTCACATCTAAAACTATTCTAATATCGTCTATTTTGAACTTATGTATCATAATTCTTCTCCCTCTTTGTCAAGTTCTTCAATGTCCCTAATTTTTATTTTATTAAATTTATATCTATTATTCAAGAAAAAAACACATATATACCTCATATGTTAAATTTTTTATAATAAGGGAAGGTATTATCT
>JAKSBP010000027.1 GCA_022361035.1 Clostridia bacterium | reverse complement strand
TCTATTTGCTTTTAGCAAATACCATAAAATTTCCCACGAACTTATCAGTTCGTTCTAAAATTTTATTGACTACGTAAGGGTTCTCGGTTTCAGCAGCAACGAAGAAATTCGGGTTTGTCAAAAGTCTGAAGTCAGGTTATCCTGGCTTTTTCATAGCCTAGAAAGGATGAATAAATTGAAAAAAAATAAGGAGCTTTTTAATCCTATAAGAGTCATGTCAATATTCGGTACACGGCCTGAAGCCATCAAAATGGCCCCGGTAGTTAAAGAACTTGAGAAAACTGAGGGCATAGAATCGATTGTATGTGTTACTGCACAGCATAGGGAGATGCTTGACCAGGTTCTAGATCTTTTTCATATTAAACCTCAATACGATTTAGATATAATGAGGGCGGGACAGACCTTAAATGAGATAACCTGTAGGGTTCTTACGGGCCTTAAGGAAGTTATACAGGAGGCAAAACCACATATGATATTGGTCCACGGAGATACCACTACAACCTTTGTAGGTGCCTTAGCTGCTTTTTATGGACAAATAAAGGTAGGACATGTTGAAGCGGGCCTTAGAAGCGGAAACATGTATTCCCCATATCCAGAAGAGATGAATAGAAGCCTTACAGGAAGATTAGCACACCTTCACTTTGCTCCTACAAAGGGGAATGAGGGAAATTTACTTAAAGAGGGAATAAGTAAAGAGAGCATTATAGTAACGGGTAATACAGTCATTGATGCCCTATTGCAGGTAGTTAAGCCAGATTATAAGTTTGAGTTAGACCTGCTCAATAAAATAGATTATAAAAACAAAAAAGTTATACTTCTCACTTCACATAGGAGGGAAAATCTTGGAGAGCCAATGAAAAATATTTTCTCAGCGATTAAAGAAGTAGTTATGATAAATGAGGATGTGGAAATCATCTTCCCTATACATCTTAATCCAAAGGTTAGAGAAATAGCATTTGAGATATTGGGAGATGTACCTAGGGTACATATTATAGAGCCCCTTGACTATGAGCCCTTCGCCAATCTTATTAATAGATGCAATATAATTTTAACGGATTCAGGAGGTATTCAAGAAGAGGCCCCTTCCCTTGGAAAACCAGTACTGGTGTTAAGGGCAGAAACAGAAAGACCTGAGGCAGCTTGGGCTGGAACCGTTAAAATTGCAGGTATAGAAAGAGAGAATATATTTAAGTTAACCCATGAATTGATAAATAATGAGGAAGAATATAATAAAATGGCAAATGCTGTTAATCCATATGGCGATGGAAAAGCAAGTCATAGAATAGTTAAGGCTATAGAGGAATATTTTAGGATTGATAAATATGAGTAGCAGAGAGTATAAAAAAGAAGGGTAAAACTGAACATGCTGAGTTATACCCTTTAGTTTAACATATAAATAAAATTAAAAAAAGAAAAGAGAGACTTATTCAAAGTATGTAAAGGGGGACCAAAAGCATATTTGAAAATCCTCTCTTTTCTATTTACTTATTATTGTCAGTATTCAAGAAAATATTCAATAAAATAAAAGTTTGAAAATTATGAAAATGAATAAAAAAATAGGACTTAGGACTAAAATAAAAAGGATAATAATGAATTATGTCGAATAATAAAATGTACAATGGTATGCAAAATACGATTATATTTTAATCATAATTTGAAAAAAAATTAACAAAGTTTCATAAAAAAAAAATTATTATACTTGTCTTAATTTTCAATGTATTATAAAATTTTATATGAAGTGAAAATTACTTTAGATTGCTTGAAGGATAATTTTAACAATTATATGTAAGGTATGATATTCGCATATACAATTTTGTAGGGACTAAATTATATGATTTCCTCAATTAAGTCTATTTTTTTATATATCTTAGGAGATAATAAATATTATGAGTAAAGATAAATTCAAAATGTATGAAAACTTGGTACTTGTGAGTCAAATTGGAATAATGATGGCAATACCAATATTAATATCAGTACTTCTTGGCAATTATATAGATAAAAGACTAGGTACAGGGAGTCTTTTTCTATTGATATTCATAGGCATTGGAGTTGCTTCTTCATTTTTAAACCTTTATAAATTTGTGATGAAGCTATTAAACAAAAGGAAGTGAAATAGTTGACTAAAACCTATGAATTAGAGGTTAAAATTATTAAATGGGTACTAATAATAATGTGTGGATTAATTGCAGTAACATTCTTTATTTTTAAAAACCCAAAGCCTTGGGCTTTAGGATATGCCTTTGGTAGTTTAATAGGAATACTGAATTTTATTCATTTGGGTAAGACTATCGAGAGGGCTGTAACAATGAATCCAGGAAGGGCCCAGTCCTATACTTCATCTAGATATATGCTAAGATATTTAACCACTGGAGTTGTTATCGCAATTTCTCTAAGGGCTGACCATCTCAATGGAATGGCTGTAATAATAGGCTTGCTTTTAGTGAAATTTGTAATATTTTCAACACAAGTTTTTAACAGTAAAGAATACTTTAAAAGAATCTTTAAGAGAAGGGAGGACGACTAATGAATGGCGGTTTTGGACCTTATAAAGTCATTGAATTGCCAGGTGGGATAGTGATTTCTCAAACGGTAACTGTTACATGGCTTATCATGTTATTGCTTACTGTTTTTGCCTACTTTGCTAGTAAGAAATTTAATAAGGTTCCCGATAAATTCCAAAATGTAGTTGAGATTTTAGTAGAATCTATTTACGGTTTGACGAAGCAGACTATGGGAGAGGACAAAATCAATTTTGCACCCTATATGGGGACTCTTTTACTTTTTATAGGAGTAGCAAATGTTTCGGGTTTGTTTGGATTAAGGCCACCTACAGCCGATGTTAATACCACATTAGGTCTTTCAATAATGACATTTTTTATGGTTCATTATAATTCAATTAAATCAAATGGAATTAAAAATTATATGAAGGGCTATTTGGAACCTATGCCATTTCTATTACCACTCAACATTATAGGTGAACTTGCCAATCCAATATCTCTAGCCTTTCGTCTATTTGGTAACATAGTAGGTGGATTGATTATAATGGTACTTCTATATGGTGCACTTGGGTCTATAAGTACATCATTAGGAATTGGTATCCCTATACTTCAAGCCGGTATTCCTGCTGTGCTACATATTTATTTTGACTTGTTTGCAGGTTTGTTGCAATCCTTTATTTTTACTATGTTAACTATGGTATTTATATCCATGGCTATGGATTAAGGGATATTCAAAAGATAATTTCTGTATCGATATGGAGAATTTATTTTGCATGTTCCTAAATTTAACATTAAGATATTTTGAAAATGCTAGAATGTAGGATTTTATAGCTTTATTTAAAGGCTATGAGGTCTCCTCAAACCAGTGTTAGTACATGAAGGAGGAGTGAAGGTGAACTTCGTTGAAATGTTCTTTGATTGGTTGCTAACCTTTGATAAAACGACCTTAATCAGTGCTGCATCGGCAATCGGAGCAGGCCTTGCCATGATAGCCGGAATTGGACCAGGAGTAGGTCAAGGCTATGCCGCCGGAAAGGGTGCCGAGGCAGTAGGGCTTAATCCCAAGGGTGCTAAACAATCTACTATGATTATGCTCCTAGGTGCAGCAGTAGCTGAAACATCGGGTATTTTATCTCTAGTAGTAGCTATTATACTTTTGTATGGAAATCCAATCATTGATCTTCCAGGAGCTTCCATAATATTAGCTGCATCGGCAATTGGAGCAGGTTTTTCCATGATAGCTGGTATCGGTCCTGGAATTGGTCAAGGCTATGCAGCCGGTAAGGCTACTGAATCAGTAGGAAGAAGGCCTAAGTTATATTCATCAATCGTAAGAACCATGTTTTTAGGTCAGGCAGTGGCCCAAACCACAGGGATTTATGCATTAATAATTGCATTAGTATTGATGTTTGCAAATCCATTTATCCAATAGCTTTAACAGGATGAAATTAAGTATAAGTTCTAGTTTCTTGAAAAGCTATGGAAATATAATGAGAAATATTATGCTTAAAGTAAGTTTTAAAAATTAATTTCAGAGTGAATATTAAAAAGGAGGAAGTAAAATGGATGGTACAGATTTAATTAAAGCGTGTTCAGCAATTGGAGCAGGTTTAGCTATGATAGCAGGTATTGGACCTGGGATTGGGCAGGGTTATGCTGCTGGTAAAGGTGCAGAAGGGGTTGGAAGACAGCCTGAGGCTCAAGGGGATATAGTTAGAACTATGCTTCTTGGAGCAGCGGTTGCGGAGACTACAGGTATTTATGGATTAATCGTAGCACTAATATTATTATTTGCTAACCCATTTCTACCAAGGTAATTTAGGATTATTGGAGATGGAAAGCCATCTCCTATTTTGATATTCTCCGATTAACAATAATCAGCTTTAAGATATGATAAATATTGATGAAAAGATGTAGAAGCATCTATTATTTTCTTCAAAATTTATCCTAGGTTATAGCGTTGATTATCTATGATATTCGGTTTGTAAAGGAGGCGTCTAAATGGAAGGAATAAAGCTTGGGTTAGTCGAATTGAATTGGAGTTTCTTTTTTCAAATAGCCAATACAATTATACTATTTCTTATTCTTAAAAAACTTCTATTCAAACCAGTTTCAGAGTTCATGGAAAAGAGAAGGGCTGAAATTGAAGGTTCCATTAAGGAAGCTGAGATGAAGAATGTAGAAGCTGAAAAGTATAAGAGTGAATATATTGCTAAGATTGAAGCTTCAGAGGAAGAAGGAAGACAGATAATAAGGGATGCTGCCAAGAGGGCTGAAGTTAGAGCTAGCGAAATTATTAAAGCCGCTGAGAAGGAAGCTATAGAAATAAAACAAAGAGCGGACCTTGATATACAAAGAGAAAAGGAAAAGGCAATCAACCTACTTAAGGATGACATTGCTTCTATAGCAATGCTTGTGGCTTCTAAAGTGGTAGAGGAGGACCTAAATCCACAAAGACATAATACCCTAGTAAGAAAGTTTATAGATGAGGTAGGGGAAACAAGATGGCAAAGTTAGTATCAAAAACTTATGCAGAAGCCCTGTTTGAAGTGGCTTTAGAGGAAAATAAGGTTGATTTGTTCCTAGATGAAATTAATTTTGTAACAGAAACCCTTAAACTCCATTCTGAGCTTTATGAACTATTCAAAAGTCCACTTATAAGGGTTGAGGAAAAAAAGAATATAGTTAAAGAAGTATTTAGTGGCAAGCTGAGTAAAGAAATGAATAACTTTTTGAAAGTAATAATGGATAAAAGAAGAGGAAGCTCTATCGAACAAATAAAGTGGGAGTATGAAAGAATTGTAAATGACCATAAGGGAATTGTAGAGGCAGTAGCCATAACTGCCATTCCTTTAGGTGATAAAGAAAAAATCATACTTCAGAATAAATTAACTTCACTGACTGAAAAGACCGTTAAACTCACAAATGAAATAGATGAAAAGGTAGTAGGTGGAGTTTTAGTAAAGATAGGTGACAAAGTTATAGATGGAACGATAAAGGGTAGACTTGAGGAAATAAAGGAAGGACTATCACAAATTGTAGTGTAAGAAATGGGAACATTAGAAGATATTAATTTTTAAAAACTATATTAGCGTTGCATATCTATAAGTGTTAGGGGTGAACGACCATGAATCTTAGACCTGAAGAAATAAGTTCTGTGATTAAGGCACAGATTAAGAAATATGAGAGTAAGCTTGAAGCAAAGGATGTAGGAACAATCATTCAGGTTGGTGACGGTATTGCAAGAATCCATGGACTTGAAAATTGTATGGCTGGAGAGCTTTTAGAATTTCCAGATGACGTCTATGGTATGGTACTTAATCTAGAAGAAGATAATGTTGGTGCCGTATTACTTGGTTCCGAACAGAACATTAAAGAAGGAGATACGGTAAAGCGTACTGAAAGGATTGTTGAGGTTCCCGTTGGGGAACAGTTAATAGGAAGGGTAGTTAATGCCTTGGGCCAGTCTATTGATGGGAAAGGTCCAATAAAGACTGAAAAATTTAGACCGATAGAAGCCAATGCGCCAGGGGTTATAGCAAGAAAGTCAGTTCATCAGCCCTTACAAACTGGTATTAAGGCTATCGATTCCATGATTCCCATAGGTAGGGGACAGAGGGAGCTTATTATCGGTGATAGACAAACGGGAAAGACTGCTATCTGTATAGATACAATTATAAATCAGAAAGAGGAAAACGTAATTTGTATATACGTTTCCATAGGCCAAAAAAAATCTACCATAGCACAGCTTGTTAAGACCTTAGAAGAACATGGGGCAATGGATTATACTATGATTGTATCGGCTTCTGCCAGCGAAGCAGCTCCACTTCAATATATAGCTCCCTTTGCTGGATGTGCAATGGCAGAGGAATTCATGTATCAGGGCAAAGATGTACTTATAATGTATGATGACCTATCTAAGCATGCGGTGGCATATCGTGCTATGTCATTATTACTTCGTCGTCCGCCGGGCCGTGAAGCCTATCCCGGTGATGTATTCTACCTGCATAGTAGGCTGCTTGAGAGGGCTGCAAAGCTAAACGATGAGCTTGGGGGAGGTTCAATAACTGCTCTACCTATTATAGAGACCCAGGCAGGTGACGTTTCAGCATACATCCCTACAAACGTAATATCTATTACCGATGGTCAGATATATCTGGAAGTAGAACTATTTAACTCAGGGCAAAGGCCGGCGGTTAATGCGGGTATATCCGTATCTCGTGTTGGTGGGGATGCACAAATAAAGGCAATGAAAAAGGTTGCAGGTAAAATCAAGCTTGAGCTTGCTCAATATAGAGAATTGGCTGCCTTTGCTCAATTTGGTTCTGAGCTTGACAAGGACACAAAGGATAGACTTGACCAGGGGCAAAGACTAATGGAAATATTAAAGCAATCTCAATACAGCCCAATTAGAGTAGAAAATCAAGTTATGATTATTTATGCGGCAGTTAATAAGCATTTAAAGGAAATAGCTGTAGATGCCCTAGGGCGTTATGAGAAAGAATTAATAGAATTTATGACAAACAACCATCCAGAGGTTGGTACTGCCATAAAAGAAAGTGGTAAACTTGAAGAGGAAACTGAAAACAAGCTTAAATTAGCAATAGAGGAATTCAATAGAATATTTAAGGAAAGAGAAAAAGAGAGAGTATAAAATTCATCAATTAACAAATAGGTGTTGGTTTTCTAGCATGCTAAGAGCAAACAAAGGATAGATTAGGGCCTTTGTTTAGACCCTTGCCGCAGGAGGTGAAGGTAGATGGCAGGAATGGGAATGCGTGATATTAAGCGTAGGATAAAAAGTGTAAACAGTACGAAGCAGATAACTAATGCCATGAAGCTTGTTTCTACTGCTAAACTCAAGAGAACAAGAGATAGATTTGAAAGAGTTAAACCTTATTTTGAGACTGTTAGTGAAACAATACAGGGAATATTAAAAAGTGCTGACAATATCGAACATCCATATATTAGTGGGCGTGAAATTAAAAAAAGTCTATATATAGTCATTACAGCAGATAGAGGTCTATGTGGTGGATACAATATAAATGCTATTAAAAAGGCATTAGCGGATGTGGAAGATAGGGAAAGGTCTAGTTTCATAGTAATTGGTCAAAAAGCCAAGGGCTACTTTTCTAAAAGGGGCTATGAGATAATAGGTGAGTATCTACATATCTCTGAAAAGCCAGAATATAGACATGCCAAGGATATAGGAAAATTGGCTTTAGAGCTGTATAAAGAAGGTAAGATAGATGAAATTAAGCTTATATATACTCAATTTGCAAGTACTATATCCCATGTACCACAGATGCTTAAGCTTTTACCGGCAGCTAAACAAGAGGAGGAAGGAACTGAGGAAAAGGAATTTAAGTATATTTCATATGAGCCTTCTCCAGGGGCAGTTTTGGATTATTTGATTCCTAAATATGTAGAAAGTGCTGTATTTGGTGGATTAGTTGAATCTGCTGCCAGTGAACAGGCCGCTAGAAGAATGGCTATGGAAAGTGCAACGGATAATGCGCAGGAGATGATTGAAAAACTAACATTATCATTTAACCAAGCACGTCAAGCTGCTATTACCCAAGAGATTTCAGAAATCGTTGGTGGTGCGGAAGCACTTAAGTAGTCTATGGTTCTAAGTTATAGGTTCTAAGAAAAAGACTCTGGGTAATAGCTGGAGTTCTTGGAGCTTGGGGCTTAGAACTTGGAACTTTAATGAAAGGATGTGAACTCAGTATGGCCCAAAACCTTGGAAAGGTAGTGCAAATTATAGGACCTGTTGTAGACGTTAGGTTTGAAAATGAAAATCTACCTGAAATTTTGAATGCCATAGAGATAAACTATAATGATAAAAAGCTCATAGTTGAGGTTGCTCAACATGTAGGAGATAATACAGTAAGATGCGTTGCCATGTCCTCAACCGATGGTTTAGTAAGAGGTATTGAAGCTGTTGATACAGGATCAGCCATTGCAGTTCCTGTGGGGAAAGAAACTTTAGGTCGTATATTTAATGTACTTGGTGACGCTATAGATGATAAAGCAGATCCCCAAGGAGTTGAAAAATGGACTATCCATAGACCAGCTCCTGAGTTTGAAGAACAGGAAACATCTGCTGAAATCCTTGAAACCGGTATCAAGGTAGTTGACCTTATAGCACCCTATGCTAAGGGTGGGAAAATAGGCCTATTTGGTGGTGCTGGTGTTGGTAAGACGGTTCTTATTCAGGAGCTTATTAACAATATAGCCAAAGAGCATGGTGGACTTTCAGTGTTTGCCGGTGTTGGGGAGAGAACGAGAGAGGGTAATGACCTTTATTATGAAATGGAAGAGTCGGGAGTTATTGAGAAGACTGCAATGGTATTTGGACAGATGAATGAACCTCCAGGAGCCAGGATGCGTGTTGGTCTTACTGGACTTACTATGGCAGAGTACTTTAGAGATACTGAAGGTAGGGACGTTTTACTATTTATTGATAACATATTTAGATTTACCCAAGCAGGCTCGGAGGTTTCAGCACTACTTGGACGTGTACCTAGTGCCGTTGGTTATCAGCCTACATTAGCTACGGACATGGGAGCTCTTCAAGAAAGAATTACATCAACTAAAAAGGGTTCTATAACATCGGTTCAAGCTGTATACGTTCCTGCCGATGATTTAACTGACCCTGCTCCAGCCACAACCTTCACACATCTTGATGCAACTACGGTTTTATCGAGGGATATATCTAATCTCGGTATATATCCGGCCGTTGACCCATTAGACTCTAGCTCAAGAATTCTATCTCCAGACGTAGTTGGAGAAGAACATTATCAGGTATCACGTGAAGTGCAGGAAATACTACAAAGATATAAGGAATTGCAGGATATAATCGCCATACTTGGTATGGATGAGCTTTCTGATGATGATAAATTAGTTGTTTCAAGGGCAAGAAAAATTCAGAGATTCTTATCGCAACCCTTCCACGTTGCTGAACAGTTTACTGGAAGCCCAGGAAAATATGTACCAATTAAGGAAACCATAAGAGGATTTAAGGAAATCTTAGAAGGAAAACACGATGATCTTCCAGAATCAGCTTTCCTTTTTGTTGGTTCAATTGATGAAGCTGTAGAAAAGGCTAAAAAATCTTAAGGATAGAGGCTTAGGGTTAAGTTCTAAGTTCCAAGGGTCAAGTCCTAAGTTCTAAAGACTTAATATGATGGCTAGAAGGCTTAGAACTTAGAATTTAAAGCTTGGAACTGCTTTGGAGGTGAACAAATGGCATCGACTTTCCACCTTGAAATCGTTACTCCGGATAGAAAATTTTATGAAGATGAGGTCAATATGGCTATAGTCAGGACAGTAGAAGGGGATGTTGGTATTCTTAGAGACCATGTTCCTTCAGTTGTCCCCCTATCTATAGGAGTAATTAAAATAAAAAAAGACGGTAAAATGATAAGAGCTACGTGTTCGGGTGGCTTTGTAAGTATTGATGAAGATAAAGCCACCATTATTACTGATGCGGCAGAATGGCCAGAGGAAATAGATGTTGAAAGGGCAAAATTTGCTATGAAGAGAGCAGAAGAGAGACTTAAGGAGAGCAATAAAGAAGTGGATGTTTTAAGGGCTCAAATAGCACTTAGTAAAGCTTTAAATAGGCTTAGAGTTTCAAAGGGTGAATAAAAAGATAGGGCTGTCTCATTGTGAGACAGCCCTATCTTTTTATTTTAATTAATACTAAAAAAATACACTAATCCATTGGAAAAAGGTATATAGAAGAGTGATTGAGAATGTTAACTTACTACAGCAGCCATAGAGAATCCTTTAGGCTCATGCAATAAATCTGTTTATAGATAGGTAATAGAAGGTAAAACAGATTCATAAAAATCGCTCTAAAGGAAACCTCAGTGGCTGCTTTCGTTTATTAAGTTTGTTAGTCACACATCTATACATGATATTGGAAATTACATCTGGAAAAATTAATCTGAAAATTTTTAAAAACATGTATATAAAAAAAACAATATGTCAATACTTTTAATGAAAGAGGAAAGAGTATGGTTCAAAATATGATTTTAAGTCCCCCTTTGCATATTTTGATACTATATCTCTTCCTTTTATCATTTAAAGGCGGTTAACGGGAGTGGAGCTAGTTCCTAAGGTTTGTTTTTTATAATAAGATATAAAAGTAATACTTATGGGTTAGGACCTGTTAACTAGTAGGTAGGTGAAGGTATATGTATAAGCAATTATTAGTTTATATTTTTATTTGTATCTTAAGTGTATCTATGGTATTCGGAAATTCTATAGATACCATAAAGCCAGAGTCGGCTGTACATTCAGTCTTTATGGAGTCAGATGCAAAACTCGACTATGTAAATATTAACAGCTATGTAGTAATGGAGAGTAGATTTATAACCATTGACAATGGAAATGAAATATGTGATGATATATCACAAAAGCTTGGAATGAAGGAAGTCAAAATTGAAAGGGAAAGTAAGAAAGATTTTACTCAGATTAATTTAAAGGGCCTTATAGATGATGGGGTTTATGGGACTATTATCCTACAAAGCTCAGGACTTTGGGACTTTAAAGAAAGTAGTATAGTAATAGATATAATTAAGACTAGAGAAGAATATGATTTGGAAGAATTATGTGGTAAAATTAGGAGAATATTAGATAATTATGGGGAGGCCAGACTTAATATTAACATTATAGGTTACTATGATGGCTTTTTAGGAAATAAACAGCTTAAAGAAAAAATTAATAATTTGTTCAATACAATAGGGGCAAGGGAAATCGAAGGAATAGAAGAAAGTGACTTAATTAGCATAACGGGATATACTCCTGAAATTTCAGAGTATATAAGTTATTGTGGAAAAAAAGTGAACATAAATATTGCCACAAGGTTTAATAGCTATGAAAATAGGACGTATATATGGATAGGAACACCACTGATTGTCTTAGAATATTAAATATGTGGGATAGAGTAAAAGCTCATGGATAGTTAGTAGTGTAGAAATAATTAAGAAAATATAATATGGTAATTTAAGGAAGAGACATTTATTTCGATATCTAGGAAGGAAAAATTAAATTTATGTAGAAGTATTATTGTGGAGTATTTTTGGGTTTTAATGCCTTAAGATATAAATTACTCTGTTTGTCGTGAAATTAGTATCAATTGATTAACAAATAATTTAGCGATATTTATAATATACGATACAATAAATCTACTAAAATTTATTTTTTAAGATATCCTATAAAGTCTGCCTATTTTATAAAAGAAGTGGATTTATAATGTATTGCGTAAAACTAACAATTTAATAAAAGGAGGACCATCATTGACAAAAATTATTGTACGAAGAAGTGGACCATTAAAGGGCACAGTGAAAATAAGTGGTGCTAAAAACTCTGTATTACCTATAATGGCAGCATCTCTCCTAGCGCAGGAAAAAGTTGTATTGGAAGATATACCGCCTTTAAGAGATGTTGAGGTTATGGGTGAAGTTTTAACATCACTTGGTGCCGACGTTAAGAAAAGTTCAAATGGAATAGTAGAGATAAACTCTAGTTTTATAGATAATTCAGAGGCTCCATATGATTTAATAAAAAAGATGAGGGCATCATTTTTAGTAATAGGACCCTTATTAGCAAGAATGGGAAGGGCCAGAGTGTCACTACCAGGTGGATGTGCTATAGGGGCCAGACCCATAGACTTACACTTGAAGGGATTAAGTGCATTGGGTGCCAAGATAAACTTAGGTCACGGATATGTTGAAGCACAGGCAAATAAACTAACAGGTGATAAAATATATCTTGATTTTCCAAGTGTAGGCGCTACTGAGAATATAATGATGGCTGCCACTATGGCTGAAGGACAAACTATAATACAAAATGCGGCAGAAGAACCAGAAATAGTAGATTTAGCCAATTTTTTGAATAGTCTTGGAGCTAATATAAAGGGAGCGGGAACAGATACTATAAAGATACAGGGGGTTACAGGTCTTGGAGGAACGAGACATACTGTAATACCAGATAGGATAGAAGCCGGTACATATATGGTAGCAGCAGCTATAACGGGTGGGGATATTACAATAAAGAATGCATTGTCAGATCATCTAAAACCCATGATAGCAAAACTTAAGGAATGTGGAGTGGAAATTTTTGAAAGCGGTGACCAGTTAAGAGTAAATGCTTCAAATGGAATTAATGCGGTGGATTTAAAAACCCTCCCTTATCCAGGATTTCCTACGGATATGCAGTCCCAGTTCATGGCTCTTTTAAGTGTTGCTAAGGGCACAAGCGTTGTTATTGAATCAGTATTTGAAAATAGATTTATGCATGTTAGTGAACTCAATAGAATGGGAGCTAATATAAAGATAGAGGGTCATAGTGCAGTTGTTCAAGGAGTTAATATGCTTGAAGGAGCTCAAGTTAAAGCTACTGATCTTAGGGCAGGAGCTGCACTTATATTGGCTGGGTTGGTAGCTGATGGAGTTACAGAAATAAATGATATACACCATATTGATAGAGGTTATGTAGAAATAGAAGAAAAACTAAGACATCTAGGTGCTAATATTGAAAGAGTGTAATAGTAAATGACGATTGGATAGTGGCTTGTGGATTTTAGCCAATTATTATAAAGGATTAGATAGGGAACAGTAATGAATTAACTGTTCCCTCAGATTGTAGACAAAGTCTACAAGATGATAGGCTTTTGACAAATTTGAAGTTCGAGGCGTGCTGAAAGCGAGAGGCCGCAGCGTATAAAGAAATACGGAAGGGTTCTCGGTTGAAGCAACAACGAAGAAATTCGGGTTTG
>JAKSBP010000231.1 GCA_022361035.1 Clostridia bacterium | reverse complement strand
TCCAAACGGTCTATCTTTTCATCAATACCAACCCAATTAATAAATAAACCAATCATGACCCTATAATTTTTAATTGTAGTATCTGCTAAATTTTCGATTTCTTTATCCATTATAAATAATTCAAATGCTTCTTTAATCCCCATTATATGCCCCTAAGATAGATTATCAAGTAATAACCTTTTACGCTTTATTTCCATATCAAAAGTAGTGGATTTAACATCAAACAAATAGTCATATCCACGGAAAGCCAAAGTATCAATAGCACCTTTAAAATCTTTTTTACCACACTTAGAAGCGAATGAAGAAAGACAACCAAGTATCTGCGGTATCATTGCATCTGCATCTTTATTCATTTGCTTAATTCTTCTTACAAGACTAGAACCTTTGAATGAATCAAAGACAGAGCATAGACGCCTCCATGCTTCATTTATAGAGCAACGCTCCAATCTTGAGGCATCAAGGTTCATTAAAGTAAGCCACTCAAGGGTTAAGTAAGTCCATATATTCTTTATCTTTTCAATAAAATCATTAACCGTATCAATTTCATACTCAACGAAGAAATCACGATTTAATTCGTATTCTACATTCCAAACATTATGTATATTTAATCCGTGCTTTTCCCATATATCATTAAACCATAGTTTATTCTTTTTCTTAGCTATCTCTAATGACTTATTGTAGATACGACAATACACACGCTGTGTAGAGCGACTACCAAAATTCATACTAGACAAAGCTTTATCGGAAAAGTGGACATTCTTTTCACGAGAGCGTGTTTTCAATCTTTGAATATCTTCTATATTAAGACGAATAGAATCTGTATGGCAGCATAAGTCAGCACGAGAAATTTTTGTTGTCGTGATCACGCCAATATTCTTTTTAATCCACTGCTCAATAAATTGGTAAGCACCATAAAAACCCTTAGACCATAATGTTTCTGATTTTATACGCACAAACACAGGATATACATATTCATTCTTAGAACGATAACGAGCAAGCTGTATTTCGTACATATCATTATGTAATATAAAAGCATAATTACGAGTCCCAACAGATAATACTTCAAAAGTCATATTCCCTATTTCCCTATACACCTTTTCACCAGTGCAATTCTTAATCTCTCGTTTTGCATTTTCTTTGGCTTCATCTAAAAGGCACAGTAAAGGAAAGATAGCAACATCATATTTATCTATATCAATGCTAAATGCAAAAGTATCACTATTAGCAATCATTTTTTATTCCTCCT
>JAKSBP010000030.1 GCA_022361035.1 Clostridia bacterium | reverse complement strand
GGCAATTATTTATACTTACACTTTCAATACTTGAGTCTAATTTTTTAAAAATTTTAAAGCATGCTATTTTATAAGCATGCTCAGATTGTTAACAAAATTAACAAGATGATAGGCTTTAACAAACTTCCAAATTCAAGGCACGCTAAAATCGAGGAGCGGAGCTTATAATAAAAAGAAGTCTATTTGCTTTTAGCAAATACCATAAAATTTCCCACGAACTTATCAGTTCGTTCTAAAATTTTATTGACTAAGTGAGCACCAGAGATTTTAGCAGTAACGTAGAAATTGGGAGTTTGTTAACAGCCTCAGCATGCTATTTTATAAGCATGCTTTATAGTGGTACTATTTCTTTTCATTTAGTAATTATTATATTAAACAGTTATAGATGTATGAGTTACAAACTTAATAAACGAAAGCAGACACTGAGGTTTCCTTCCCAGCGATTTTAATAAATCTGTTTTACCTTCTATTACCTACCTATAAACAGATTTATGGCATGAGCCTAAAGGATTCTCAGTGGCTGCTGAATTAAGTTAATATTCTCAATCACTCATCTATAGTGCTTTTATTATATATCATTAATCCCATTTGACCTCTTCATAATATAGGATACCATTTTCATTACTTCTTTTTACTTTGCCAATAAGGGTAAGATGCTCTAAATGGGACATGGCTTCCCCCGATGCAAACCATTTTTGAGCGCTAGGAAACTCTTCCCAGCTATTATACCTTAAACTCCAGTGCATTTTTGAGGCTATATCCCTAACTGTCATCTTTTTTTCTTTAATGATTTCTAAAATTTCATTCAGTCGAGCTTCATGGTGTTCAAACAGTTCTCTAATTCTCTTTTTATGGTCCCTCACTATATTTCTATGGGCTGTAAAAAGATAGTCAATATCGTATTTTTCAACCTTTTTTAAGCTGTTAAAATAAACAGATAAGATGTCTTGGCCAAATCCCCAAAATGAAATATTTGGAGTTATTTTATCTAAAATATGGTCCCCACAAAAAAATATCCTATGATTTCTATCATATAGTCCAATGTGTCCCGGAGTATGGCCCGGAATATCAACTACTTCAAGACAATAATCTCCAATATCTAATAAGTCCCCCTCCTCAAGGGATTCAAATTCAATATACTCCTTTGGACAATACCTATATCCAGGATGATTATTAAAGGATACCTTGTCTTTCTCAAGATCAAAGATTCTAGCATATTCATGAAATCTTTGCCAATATTCATCTTCAGCCATCTCGTTAATCAATTTACCATCTATCTTACCTGCATATACATTAATACCTTTCTTACTTAGGTCTGCAGCCAGGCCCGAATGGTCTGAATGGAGATGTGTAATAAGGATATCCGTTTTATTAAGATCTACACCTAAATTTTCAATCCCTTCCATAAAGACGTCCTTACATTCCCTACTATTAAATCCAGTATCAATAACTAAATTTCTATCATTGGACAATATGATATAACTATTAACCGCCCTCAAGGGATTCCCCGGTAGAAGGATTTCATGTTGGTAAATATTTTGATAAACCTCTACAGTCATATTATCACCTTCATTATTTTTTTATCTTTAGTTTCTTTTATTTGTACAAATTTGTCAAGTTTAATTTCAAAACCTCTGACAAACCCTTGTAAAGCTTTGGAAAATCAGGTCTACAGCTCTTTATAGTTAAGTGATAAAATGATATAAGCACCATCAAAATTTATTGAAATTCAATAAGTTGATAGTGCTCATTTTAAATTGATTAATCGTTAATATCCTCACAGATTAAAGACCTTCTATATTTTCCTAAGAATACTTTATTCTCTATCAGGTCCAATATTTGATTCATATTCCTCAGTCATAAATTAATATTATAGTATAGGATTCCTATGTTGTTTAAAAACCGTCTAATCCTTTTTTATTATGCTGTGGAGCTTTGCTAGAAACTTTTCCGTCTGCTCGATAGTTCCTGTACTTACCCTTATCCAATTGTCCCATTTCCATTGATACCCTGGTCTTATTATTATCCCTTTCTTCATAAGCCTTTCAAATACTATCCTAGAATCCATACCCACATTTACAAAAACAAAGTTAGAATTTGACTTGATGTATTCTAAATTCATTTTATCAAAATAGTTTTCCATCATAGCTATTGATTTATAGTTAAGCTCAACGGTATTTTCAATATGTTCCTTATCACTTAATGCTCCCATTGCCGCTACTTGAGCTAGCTTATTGACATTAAAAACACCCTTAACCTTACCCATTTCTAAAGCAATTTCCTTTGAGGTCAAGGCAAAACCTACCCTTGTTCCTGCTATTCCCGCTACTTTAGAAAAGGTTCTTAATATTATTGTATTTTCTCTTTTCTTCAATACTTCTAGTGTTTCCGGATAGTCTTTATTAACCTTGGCATAATGGTAATAGGCTTCGTCAAAGACTATTACAACATGGTCGGGAACATTTTTTACAAGATAATCAATTTCATCCCCTGTCATTATATTTCCAGTGGGATTATTCGGATTACAGACATAAATCAACTTTGTCTTATCTGTAAGTTTTTGAATAAATCCTTCAAAGTCATGTTTATATGCCTTAAGGGGAAGCTTTATAGGAACTCCTCCCATATGGGAAACGCTAGAACCGTATAGTCCAAATGTGGTTGCAGCCATTATGGCTTCATCTCCAGTATTGATAAAGGCTTGAGCAATCATCTGCAATATTTGCTCCCCTCCATTACCTACAACAACATTTTCATAACTCAAATCATATGTTTTAGCTATTTCCTGCCTTAATCTCTTTGCAGATGAGTCGGGATATATATGGATATTTTCCACTTCTTTTTTTATGGCTTCAATGGCCTTTAAGGATGGCCCTAAGGGATTTTCATTGGATGCAAGCTTTTCAATATCATCTATTCCAAATTCCTTCTTTACCTCTTCTATAGGCTTTCCCGCAACATAGGGAATTATAGAAGCCAATTCATTTCTAAATAGATTCTTTGACATACTACCAGTCTCCTTTACCTTAGATTTTAATTTGAAGTAATCAATAATAACTTTATTTAATATTTCTTCTACTTACTTCTCAATTTTCCTGCATGTTATAGTAGAGTTATATATTTTATTCCTAATTTCCCCGTCCTAGTATTTAATGTAGAAAATATTTAAATTATTAAAGAGCAGGGAGTCATTTTACTCTATATTGCTTGTCTTACATCATCATCCCAGGGTAAAAGCTTCGTTCTGTAGGCCTCTTTAAAGAAATACACTACCATTATAAGGGCAACTACCTCGGAAAATAGAAATCCAAACCATACTGAATTAAGCCCTCCAAATCTTCCAAATATATAGGCAGCAGGTAATAATACGATGATTTGTCTAGTAAACGAAACAATCAAGCTTATATAGGAATCTCCCATTCCTTGAAATGATATACTCAACATGATTGATACAGCCGCCATTGGAAATCCTAAGCTTATGATTCTAAAGGCTACTACTCCTATTTCAGTCATTTCAAGACTGCTATTAAACAGGGAAAGAAGTTTTACAGGTAATAGTTGAAATAGTAACATTCCTATTGTGGTAAGGATAAAGGCAGCACCTATACCAATTTTTAAGGCATTTATTAATCTATTTTTGTTACGGGCACCAAAATTGTAACCTATAATTGGCATAGTTCCTTGGGCAAGTCCGAATATAGGCATAAATACCAGAGATTGAAGCCTGAAATAGACACCCATTACTGCAACAGCCGTTTCGTCAAAGCCCGCCAATACTAGATTGAGACCGGAAATCATAAGTGAAGCCAATCCTTGCATAATAGCAACGGGTAATCCTACAACCACTATCTGCTTTGTAATAGAACTACTATATTTAAACTTTTTAAGGTTAACTTTTATATATGTATTCCTTCGAAATAATTGAGTCATAATATAAATCATTGAAATAATTTGAGCAGTCACTGTTGCAATAGCCGCTCCCCTAACTCCCATTGCTGGAAAGCCTAGGAGTCCAAAAATCAATATTGGGTCTAAAATAATATTTAGTATGGCACCGATTAGTTGGGCTATCATTGGCTGAACCATTTCTCCAGTGCCTTGTAGGGTACTCATAGCTGACTGGGCAAATAATCTACCAAAGGAAAAAAACATAATAATTCTAATGTAGTCAGTACCATAATTTAAAATTTTTACATCCTCGGTGAACATACTAAAGAAATGGTCAGAAAAAAATATACCTACAATTACAATAATAAGATACAAAATTCCACTTAATATGAATCCATGTTCAGCCGCACTTACAGCTGAATCTAAATCTTTTTCTCCAATTTTCCTTGATATAAGGGAATTAACACCGGTTCCAATCCCTAAAAAACAGGCGATAATGATTATTTGAATGGGAAAGGCTAAGGAAACAGCAGTCAAGGCTTCTTCCCCAATCCTCGATACAAACATACTATCTACAATGTTATACAGAGCTTGTACCATCATAGATAATATGGCCGGTAATGACATCGTTAACATCAGTTTAGGCATGGGCATTATCCCCATTTTATTCTCTCCCATCTATTTCCCCTCCTTTACCTCTTTACATTTTATGGCTATACCCTTTAACATTCCATTAAGGATATTCTCAAATATATCTATTTTCTCCTCGGTTACTCCCTCCAAAATTGTACTATCCCACTCATTTAAAATTTCCAATATTATTGGCTTAAGCCCTTTGCCCTTATGAGTCAAAAATAATTTATAAGCTCGTCTATCCTCTTGGTTGACTTTTCTTATAATGTAGCCCTCTTTTTCAAGGGACTTCGCCACCTTTGCCAAAAAACCCTTATCAAATTGGAGTCCTTCATTAATCTCCTCTTGACTCAATCCATCTTCCTTCATTAATGCATGTAATACTAGAGATTGTGCGCCATTAAGGCCATATTTTTTAACTTTATGGTTTAAAAATATCTTGAAATATCTTTGAATAATAAAAAGACTCTTCCCAATACTATAGCCCTCCCCATACAATAAATCCACCCCCTACTTAGTTGCAAAAACAACTAATATTATTATATAGGAATTTAGTTGTTTTTGCAACTAAACTATATATAGATAAACAACTTTAAGGTTTAATAAATTTTAAATAAAAAATGTAGAAATATTAATTATTTTCTTTGAAATTTATTTTGAATGTTAACGTTGTTTATATATATAATCCATTTAACTTTAAAAATTCCTCAAGGTTAAAGTGTACTCACAAATCAGACCTTGAGGAATTTTTAAGTTTAAAATGATATGGAGTTAATATATCATGGGAATCTATAATAAATCTTTAAAATACAAACTTTAATACTCTCCCAATTATTCTTCACAGGTTTCAATGAATTTCACTAATTCTTCTACTGCTTCCCTTTCGTCTTCTCCCACGGCTGAAATTGTAATTTTACTATTATGCTTTATTCCTGCAGAAAGCAATGCTAATATACTTTTAGCATTAATATTTCTATCTCCCACTATCACCTTTATATTGGATTTAAACTTTGATGCCATCTGTATAAATTGTGAAGCCGGTCTAGCGTGTAATCCATTTTCATTTTTTATAATTACATCCTTCTGATACAATATTATCCCCCTCCCGCTCCTGTTTCAATATCATATCTTAGATATGTCTTTGCTCTTTTTGGCAACCGCTTCTACCTCTTTTAAGGAACTACCTATAGATGCTTGAACCACCGCTCCAATGCTTCCCTCTACAATAGGTGCATCGGCAACTAAAACTCTTTTTCTCATATCCTCATCTAGTAAATCTATGGCCAACTCCGTACTCATGATTGCACTACCCATATCTACAAATATCAATACTCCATCTCCATCATCGGCTTTTTTTACGGCTTCTAGTATTTTCATAGAATCTGTTCCAATTCTTCCATCTTCCGTCCCTCCAGCAGCTTCTATTCTCTGTTCACTACGTGCCATTTGTCTACATAGTTCAACTATGCCATGGGCAATTTTTTCGCTATGGGATACAATTACAATTCCTACCATATTTAAGCCCTCCCTAGTTACTCAAAAAATTTGCTAGGCTTTTTATCATTAGATAGCTTGAGGTGGCTCCTGGGTCTTGATGTCCTATACTTCTATTACCAAGATAACTTGCCCTTCCCTTAGTCGCCCTTATTGTCTTGGTATATTCAACCCCATCATATGCAGCTTTACTAGCTTTATCAAAGGCTTGTGTCAATGTATCTCCACCTTCTATGGAAATCTTTAGGGCCTCATAGGCCGGAATCAGGGAATCTAGCATGGTTTTTTCTCCCCTCTTAGCCTTACCCCTCATAACTATTCCCTTTATCCCTTCATCGAACATCCTTATTATATCCTCACTTTCAAGCTCCATCTTTTCCTTTGCAATTATCGAAGCCTTTAAAAAAGCGGTACCGTAGAGTGGGCCTGAAGCTCCACCAACAGTTGATATTAAAGTCATAGCTGTGGTTTTAAGTATACTGCCACAATCCTTATCCTTTACCCCATGTAGTTTTTCTATAACTGCCCTAAATCCCTTATCCATATTTATGCCGTGATCACCATCTCCAATGGCAGCATCTAAATCAGTAAGGAATTCCTTATTTTCTATGATAGTCTCAGCTATTTTGTTCAACATGTCTATTAACGTATCTCTTGTTACCATGGTCAATCCCTCCTCAGTATACTATCAAGCAGTATATTTATAAATTTCTCCTAGAAGAATCTACCCCAGATTTTATAGCAATAATAGGGTTTACGACTACCTATCTATAACTGTTTAAATGCTGGAGTATCTGCTTTATAGTTCAATAATCCCTTTAGTTCATCATCAAGCTTTAATATAGATATGGAGAAGCCTGCCATCTCCAGGGAGGTCATATAATTGCCCACAACTGTTCTATAGATTTTTATACCCTTTTTCTTTAAAAATTTATCAACTTCATTGTTAACTATATATAATTCCATTAGGGGAGTTCCACCTAAACCATTTATCAAAACTGCCACTTCATCATTTTCTTCAAGCTTTATGTCAGTAAAAATCTTATCCATTAAGTCCTTGGTTATTTGAGATGCAGGCTTAATTTTCTCTTTATAGATTCCTGGTTCCCCATGTATACCTAATCCAACTTCCATTTCGTCCTCTAATAGTTTAAATCCAGGCTTACCTGCTGCTGGTACTGTACAAGGAGTTAAGGACATTCCCATAGACCTTACACCTGCAATGACCTTTTCAGCAATTCTCTTAACCCCGGGAAGGTCCATTCCTTTTTCCGCTGCAGCCCCTGCTATCTTATGAACAAATATAGTTCCCGCTATTCCTCTCCTACCCGTAGTCCAAGTACTATTCTCTACTGCAACATCATCATTTACAATAACCCTATCTACTTTTATATTTCCAGCTTCAGCCAACTCCTGGGCCATTTCAAAATTCATAATATCTCCTGTATAATTCTTAATAATTAAAAGTACTCCAGCTCCTCCCTCAACCGCCTTGACTGCTTCAAATACTTGGTCTGGAGTTGGTGATGTAAATACTTCTCCAGCCACCGCACCATCTAACATCCCTTCTCCTACAAAGCCTCCATGAGAGGGTTCATGACCACTTCCACCGCCACTCACCAGGGCAACCTTTCCCCTTTTAGGCTCCTTAACCCTTACTAAAACATCAAAGCCCTCAAGTCTTTTCACATACTCAGGATGGGCTTTTACCATCCCTTCAAGCATTTCATTTACTACATTTTGAGGATTGTTAATAACCTTTTTCACACCTATTCCCCCTTATTTTTTTATAGATAATTGAGAAAATTGCATAATACATGGGGTATGGCTCTTGTGATTTTAATACCATAGGTGACAATTATGCAATTTCCTTAATTAATCGCCTATAAATTATTTTGAAGTTATAAATTTAGTATACAATTATGTATCCTTTTCTCCAGATATGCTTATATGTCCCAATTTTTTATATTTATCATTTAATTATAAAGTAGCAGCATTATAGTTTAAAGATTATAGTAATGACCTTACCCTGTTCCTTAAAGGTGTCCATATAAGGCTCCATCATGAGTCCCTTAGAATTAGCTGTGAGAATCTTCTTTTTATAATATATATCCCCTACTACCCTTCACTTTAAATTTCATTCTTTTCTATCTAATTGTCTTAATTGTACTAAAGCTGAAATCTTTTTTCAAACTTTTTTGATTTTTCAGTCTATAATTCAGCAGTCAACTCCTTTGTTAAATACCAATCCTTAAAACTAAAAAAAGAAAAGCAGCAACCCCACTCCCTATAGGTCATAGGAGTAAAGACTATCATTGGTCAACTCAAAAACCGACAGTTCATTTCAATTTTCAAGTATCTATTTTGTGAATAATTTTTCCTTAATAAAATGGTAGAAAAGGGTGACCTATGGATCATATATAGGATATATGGACCTCTTGTAAAGCTTTTTAAGTAGTAATATATTCCTATTTATCTTAAAATCCATTGACAAGGAATACTATTTATTATAACATTTTGATAGAGATTTAATTGTAAAAGTTTTACATTATTTCAAATTATCGTATAATAAAGGGCCCATTTTTTCTAAATATGACAATTTCTTTAAAATTTACATTCTTTGATAGGGTGATTGAGTTTTTAATGTAAAAAAGTATTTACTTATAGGTTAAATCTAAATGGGGGGGAATATATGGATGCAAATTTAATTAACACCATAAAAAAATTCATAGAAGTCTGTGAAGAGCTTCATCAAACTGGTAAGATTAGCGACCAGCGTTTTGAGGAATTAGCAAGGAATAAAATAGACTTTTTGAATAATATAGAAAAAGCAAGAAAGGAACAAGATAAAGCCCCATCGGAAAAATGAAAAAAGGTGGGGTTCGACACATTACAGTTGAAGTTTATAGACTAAAGTTTTTTCAAGTGATTCTCCTTGGCAGTAGAAAGAACATTTTAATTTGTATTTTAACCCCTTTAACCCTTCATCATAATTTTCCATAAGCCTTATAGATGTGTGATTTACAAATTTAATAAACGAAAGTAGACTCTGAGGTTTCCTTCTCAGCGATTTTTATAACACATAGGAAATTAGGGATTATCTATATAATTAAAATCAATTCTTAATATGGAAAACAGTAACCCTTTTTCATTTAACTACATATATTGATAATAGATGAATAAAGGAGTGAAAATCATGAGATATCCCTTGGGCTATATTTATCCATCCTACACACCTTATATACCTAAACAATATACTATAGATATACCTCTATATAGATACACAAATCCTATACAAATACAAACAAAGGACATAAGCTATTCCGATGAGTATATTAGTGGAAATCTAAAATATCCTGAAATAAAAGGATTAGAGGATAAGGAAGTTGAAAATTTTATAAATAATTCTATACAAAGTGATATTATGGAATTTAAAAGACAAATGGGAGAAGCAGCTAAAGAAACTGCTGAAGAAGCTGAAGAGAGGGGAGAAGAGTTTGAGCCTTTTATCATTTCATCTGTTTATGAGGTTACCTATAATAAAAACGATATAATAAGTATATCCATAATCTATCATGAATTTATAAATGGCATCCATTCATATATTAAAGTATCCTATAATTTTAATATTAAGAATGGAAAACCCCTATCACTGAAAGATTTATTTAAGTCAGGCGTTGATTATCAAAAGATAATTGATAAGGAAGTAAGGAATGAATTAATATTAAATAAGGAAAAGTATTTTCCAGATACTCTAGAAAACTTTAAAGGTATAGCTGAGTATCATCCATTTTATATTGACAATGGAGATGTTGCAGTGTATTTTGGGTTCCATGAAATTGCACCTGTTGCATCACAAATCCCTATAATAAAAATACCCTTTTATAAATTAAGGGATTATGTTAAACCTATGTTTTTAAGATAAGAAAAGGCTATTAACCATACTTTTTTAGTTGCAAAGCACAGGCTTTCGCACCCTTCTTTTGAATAATAAGAATCCATAACTTAAAGGGTTTTGGGTTATGGATTTAACAAGGCTCTGAATCGATTCAGAGCCTTGTTAATTTTCATATAATTCTAGACTTTTAGAAATGTAAGTCTTAAAAATCTATAAATTAATCCTTTGAATTATAAATTTATATATTTACCCATCAAAATACTTATGTCCACTATTATATTTACAATATGAACAATCCTTGTTCTCCTTGTTTTGACATGGTGCTATAGATATTAACACTTCCTTTACATTTTCTATATTATCATGTACGATATCTTCTACCTCATGGCATATATTATGGCCCTCCAGGACTGTAAAATCAGCATTGATACATACTTTCATATCAACAAATACTTTGGAACCATGTTTCCTTGTTCTTATTTTATTTATATTTAGTATTTTATGATGGGACATTATCTTTTTTATAAGTTTGCGTAACTTTTCTTCGTCTATAGACATATCCATAAGTTCCTTACATCCCTGTATAAAGAGTTCAAGTCCTACCTTTATAATTATTACTGCTACTATGAACCCTGCTAAAGGATCTAAAAGATGATATCCCATTCTAGCTCCAACTATACCAACCAAAGCAGCAATAGAAGACAAGGCATCGGATCGATGGTGCCAAGCGTCGGCTATAAGGGCACTACTATTTATTTTCCTTCCACCATAAATTGCTATTCTAAATTGTAGTTCCTTTATAAATATAGATATACCTGCAATCCATGCTGCCAATACCCCTGGAACCTGTGTTTTACCAGTAAGCAGTATTTTAAAAGCTAGGTACCCTATATTTATTCCTACAATTGTTAGAAAGATGGCCAATATAAATCCAGCTATGGATTCAGCCTTTTCATAACCATATTGATGGTTTTTATCTTCGGGCTTTTTAGAAATAAAAAATCCTAATATTATACCAATTGAGCTCCCAATATCTGAAACAGTATGGACTCCGTCGGCTAATATTGCAGTAGAATTAAATAGAATACCTACTAAAACCTTCGCTAGTGCTAAAATTATATTAATTATAATTGTAATCCAAGTTACCATATTTCCTAATCTATATCGATCTTCATCAGATATTTTACTTAATTTCCTCAACCTATCACCTCATTATCAATTGACAATTTCCCATTAATAGTATATTTAAAAATATATCTCTTGTTACAATTATTTTATAAATTTCAATAGATTTATTTATTGTCAATTCGTATTTTCAATTGATAATGATGTGCATTAAATAAAGTAGGCATATGCCTACTTGAGGCTTCCCCGAAACCCGAATTTCTTCGTTGTTGCTTCAACCGAGAACCCTTACGTATTTCTATATACGCTGCGGCCTCTCGATTTCAGCACGCCTCGAACTTCGAATTTCGGGGAAGCCTGTCATCTTGTTGACTTTGTCAACAATCTGAAATAGGCATATTGCCTACTTTTTAAAAAATCCACCTCAAACTAATTCTTAAAGCTGTGTACAGGTGCAGGAATTCTGCCGCCTCTCATAATAAAATCAGCACTGGAAAGCTTGTTAACAGCCATAATAGGAGCTCTTCCCAAAAGCCCTCCAAATACAGCTTCATCACCAAGGTCCTTCCCATAAACAGGTATTAGCCTTACTGCTGTTGTTTTCTTATTTATAACTCCAATTGCAGCTTCATCGGCTATAATGGCAGATATGGTGGTTTCAGGAGTATCTCCTGGGATGGCAATCATATCTAGACCTACGGAGCAAACACAGGTCATTGCTTCTAGCTTTTCTAAATTAAGGGCCCCAGACTTTACTGCATTTATCATTCCTTCATCTTCACTTACGGGGATAAAGGCTCCACTCAAACCTCCTACATGGGATGATGCCATGATACCACCCTTTTTAACCGCATCATTTAATAGGGCTAAAGCCGCAGTAGTTCCATGTCCTCCACAGCCTTCAATTCCTATCTCCTCTAGGATTCTTGCAACACTATCTCCAACGGCAGGAGTTGGGGCTAAGGATAGGTCTAGTATTCCCCAGGGAACATTTAACATTTTAGAAGCTTCCATGGCCACCAGTTGACCTGCCCTTGTTATTTTAAATGCAGTTTTCTTAATGGTTTCGCAAACAACGTCAATGCTTTCACCCCTTACTTTCTCAAGGGCCGCCTTCACAACCCCAGGGCCACTAACTCCCACATTTATGACACACTCCCCCTCTCCAATTCCGTGGAATGCTCCCGCCATAAAGGGGTTGTCCTCTACGGCATTGGCAAAAACAACCAGCTTTGCACAGCCTATGCTGTCCCTATCTCTAGTTAGATATGCAGTTTCCTTGATTATGCTTCCCATATGCCTTACTGCATCCATATTTATCCCGGATTTTGTATCTCCAACATTTACTGAAGAGCATACCCGCTCCGTTTCACTTAGGGCCTCGGGGATTGAATCTATGAGTATTTTGTCAGCCTTTGAATAACCTTTTTGAACAAGGGCAGAAAAACCTCCTATGAAATTAACTCCAAGGGTCTTTGCAGCTTCATCAAGGGTTTTTGCAAATCCTATGTAATTATCATAGTTACTGGCCGCTGCTACTAAAGAAATAGGGGTCACGGATATTCTCTTATTTATGATAGGTATGCCGTACTTTACTTCAATATCTTCTCCAACCTTAACTAAATTCTCTCCATATTTTGTTATTTTATCGTAGATTTTCTCTCTTGCCCTTTTACCATTGAAATCACAACAGTCCAGTAGGGATATTCCCATTGTAATAGTTCTTATATCAAGCTTTTCCTTTTCAATCATTTTTATGGTTTCCATTATATTGTCCAATTTACCCATTAAACTTCAACTCCTATTACTATATTTTATGCATACCATTAAAAATTTCTTCATGCTGGACTTTTATTGACATACCTATTCTTTCACCAGCCCTATTAAGGTCATCTGTTAATTCCATAAAACTAATATTAATTTTTTCAAGGTCTACAATCATTATCATTGTGAAATAATCCTGTAAAATAGTTTGACTAATGTCCAAGATGTTAGCCCTACTTTTAGCTAAAACCAGAGCAATCTCAGCTATAATTCCTATTTTGTCCTTTCCTATCACTGTAATAACTGCCTTCATTTCACCATTCCTCCTCCTTAGTATAATTGTCCAGTTTACAAAATAACCTTAGGGCTAATTTTGTTTATATATACAGGGCTTGTCAGTAAAATTTTCCTCTGCTTAACCCTATAAAATAATAAAAAAGAGACTAAATCATAGGATATAGTCTCGGTAAAACAGGATTAGACCAAAGAAGATGAATATACAGACCACTAACATATAAACATATAGTCTAAAGTTATACAATCATCTTTGAATCTGTAATCCCCTGTCCTTTTACCTGAGAGTTTCACCAATGTTTTTGGTTTTCCCCTTCGGTGCTCAATTGAGTCTCTCCAGAGGTCTGTCCAATAACGGTCATACCAAGTACTTCCGCTACCTTCATCCAGGCTATTAAATTTTTCATATAATGTAGATTCATAGCTAAAAACATATATGAATCCATAGGCCAATTTTATATAGAATATTCTAGCACAACTGAATAATGAAAATCAACAAATTTTTTTGAATATTTATAAGTTATATTCCTTTATTTTATATATTTTTCACAAATTAAAAAGCCGCCTTAAAGCCAAGGAGCTTCAAAGCAGCTATTATATCTTACCCTACATGGCTAGATTCTTCTGAAACAACTTCTCCAAATTCTTCTTTGAAAACCTTGTCAAAAATTTCTAAGGCATATTCTAATTGCTTCTTAGTGTGGGTTGAAGAGTAAGTAGTTCTCAGTATTGCTTCTCCTTTATTTACAGCAGGTGAAACTACTGAGTTAACAAATATTCCATGCTCTAATAACTTTCTACCTATTGCGAAGGTTTTGTTATCATCCCAAGTCATTACTGGAATTATAGGACTCATTGAATTTCCAAGAGTTAAACCAAGATTTCTAAACCCTTCCCTCATGAAATTAGTATTATCCCATAATTTCTTTACTCTCTCTGGTTCTTTTTCCAATATCTTTACAGCTTCTAGGGCTGCCGCAGCATCGGCTGGTGTTACAGAAGTACTAAATATAAAGGCTCTTGCAATATGCTTTATGTAGAAAGTAACCTCTTTATTTGCAACCATAAAGCCACCTAGACTTGCTAAGGCCTTACTAAGGCTTCCTACAATTATATCAACCTTATCTTCTAAGCCAAAGTGATTAGCTGTACCTCTACCGCAGTCTCCTAATACTCCTACGCCGTGGGCATCGTCTACCATGATTCTAGCACCATATTTTTCACCTAATTCCACTATTTCAGGTAGTTTACATATATCACCCTCCATACTGAATACACCATCTGTTATAATGATTTTTCCCTTATCCTCGGGTATTTTTTTAAGTATTCTTTCTAGATCATCCATATCGCTATGCTTATATCTAACAAGCTTTGCAAGGCTTAGGTGGCATCCATCCAATATACTGGCATGATTTGCCTTGTCAGATATTATGTAATCATTTCTTCCTGCAATAGTAGCTATTACTCCTAGGTTTGCTTGGAAACCCGTACTAAATACGATAGCACCATCCTTATTTAAGAAAGATGCAAGTTTATCCTCTAATTCTACATGTAAATCTAATGTACCATTTAAAAATCTTGATCCTGCACTCCCTGTACCATATTTAGCTAGGGCATCTTGAGCAGCCTTTTTTACTCTTTCATCAGAAGTAAGTCCAAGATAATTATTTGACCCAAGCATCATAGTCTTATTTCCATTAATAGAAGTTTCCGTATCTTGTCCTGCATTTAAAACAGGAAAATAGGGATATATGCCTCTTTTTATTGCCTCTTTAAATCCAGTAAAAGTATTACATTTCTTAAAAATATCCATAGTTATCCTTCCTCCAATCTTTTTTGTCGATATCCGCTTTTACTACCTAGTGTTGTTTAAGTGGGCCAGTTCACAGTTATTTTCTAAGAACTCTTCTTATGTATTTGGGCATTCCTAAAATAAACCTTAGAAATTCTCCTCTTCCAATCCTATATATATATCCAATCTCAAAACTAAAAAATGTTCTATAGAGTACAATGAAATCTTTAACATTCTTTCAATGAATATTTTTTCATATTTGAGCTAGATATCTTTATAGAAAATGTGAAGCTACAGCTTAATCAATAAAGTTGTATAGTATCTTTCAAAGCTTTTCCCTATACACACCTTTAAAGCCACATCATATTTTTTATACATACCTCTAAGTGTTAAAAGCGGCTATCTTTTTCTCATATTTTAATTACCCCTTTAGTTATATTTCTACACAAAATTTAAATATCCTCCAATTTTTACAAATTTTTTTATAAAAAAATAAAATTTTACATCATTGTAAAAATCCATCATAATATTCGACCAAAAGATTTAATTTTCGAGGACATATTTCTTATAGATAGTCGGATTTAAAGATAAAGATTTAGAAATCTACCCTTCTTCATCTCTATTTCCAGAAATTAATGTAAATCAGTCCATCTTGACCCTGGTTTTTATTGTTATAAAATACCCAAAATGTATGCCAATTTTATAATTAATTCAATCTAAAGCAGAAAGGACATTTTTTATCTCAATGTAAAGTATAGTGAAAAGCCATTTAATTTTTTAGCTATATAAAATATAAAAAAATACGAAGTGAATTTTGGTATAGTTTAAAAAGATAAAAACTTAAAAATTGTATAAAGAGACTACAACTTTTAAGTCTTTAATTCCCATTTCCACAAAAGAAAACCTTAAAATTCTTGCTTTTTTGTTTTTAATAAACAGGTGAAACCATGTCTTAAATATACACAACTGTATAAAATTTCTACAATTTCAGATTCCATATCTTTCTATCTTATCATATAAGCTTGATCTACTTATATTTAACAATTTAGCTGTTTTAAGCTTATTTCCCTTTGTATATTTAAGACAACTTACTATTGCTTCTTTTTCTATACTCTCAATTATATCCTTGAGAGGTCTAACCGGGTCATCTAAAATAGGCCTTCCATTTTCTTTTATTAGATAAACAGGTAGATGTACGGGCAATATAATATCAGAATCCGTTAAATTAATAGCCCTTTCTAATACATTTGCAAGTTCTCTAACATTTCCTGGCCAGTTATGACCTCTTATATAATCTAAAGCTTTCCTCGATATATCCGATACATATTTACCGAGTTGCTTCGATAATTTCTTAATAAGGGAATATGTAATATCTTCAATATCCGTATGTCTTTCCCTTAGTCCAGGAATATGTATAGTCATAACATTAAGTCTATAATATAAGTCTTCCCTAAATTTACCTTCCTTAACAAGCTCCTTTAAATTTTTATTAGTGGCAGCTATAAATCTTATATCCAAGTTTATAGGAGTCGTTCCCCCAACTCTTTCAAATTCTTTTTCCTGTAGAACCCTTAAAAGCTTGGCCTGCATTGTCAAGGGCATATCTCCTATTTCATCTAAGAATATACTCCCTCCGTTGGCAGTTTCAAATTTTCCTATTTTCCCACCCTTTCTTGCTCCTGTAAAGGCCCCTTCTTCATAACCAAATAATTCAGATTCCAATAATTCTGATGGAATTGCAACACAATCTACTTTTACAAAGGGTAAATGCTTTCTCTTACTTCCATTATGTATGGAGTGTGCAAACAATTCCTTGCCTGATCCACTTTCTCCAAGTAATAAAACGTTAGAATTAGTCTGGGCAGCTTTTTTTGCCATATACTTGGCCTCAGCCATTTTCTCGCTATTCCCTATAATGTTTTCCCAGGAATATTTAGCTCCATTACTCTTCTTCAACCTTTTCCCATAAATCTGAAGCTCTTTTTTCAATAGTTTATTTTTTTCTATAATACCCTTTAATTGTTCCTGATTTTTAAAAAGTATTAGGCCAATACCACATTCTACCTCATTTGCTTCATTAAGAATTGGTATTGTATGTACTATTGCAGTATTTCCATTTTCAAATCTACGCTCCCAGTCAATCTCCGCTTTTTTAGATTTAAACACATATGGAAACCTTGTCTCTTTATCAACCTCTTTTATTCTTTTTCCTATAAGCTCATTCTTTGAACAACCTAAATAATCAGCAAGAACATTATTTACTATCTTAATTTTTGTTTCATTATCTAAAAGAATTATAGGAACAGGTATAGGGTTAAAAATTTTTTCTATAGTTGCTACTAAATATTCAGTAAACAGCTTATTATAAGATTGGCCTTGAAGATGATATTTATTGTGTTTCATAGATTCACCTCCTTACAATATATATTTCTGTTATCTTAGACCTATTTACTATAAAAGATTATGATATTATTCCAGTCTGCTTCGATGCTTCTGGACAAAGTGTAATATGGCATTTAAAAAATAAATATAGTCTCAACCTTAGTAACGTATATGTACAATTAAAAATGAAATCATATAACTTAACTCTTGTGCTAACAAATTATATATCTGCATTTTAATACTTAGGTAGTATAGTAACATTCAATTTATACCCATTAAAAATATCGGCGTTTTTCCGATTTTTTGATGGGCATAGATTAAGATTTTTACTTAAATTTCTACAATATATTCAGTCTGAAAATTTTAAATATTCAGTTAGATTTTTTTTGGATTATAACCCTATACTTGTAATAATTGCCCATTATTGCAATTTATTATATTCGACACTTTATGAATATATCCTTCATTTTTTCAAAATTTATACAATAATCTTTTAAAATACGGGGAATTTTGACCCTTAGTCAAGCTCCTCTAACAAAGGTATATCCTCAAAATTTGAATAGAATACTCACCTTTATTTTAAGTAAGTAAAGGAAAAGTCTTAAAAATTTAAAAACCCCGGCCCATAATAAAGAAGAATGATTAGGATTAATCATTCTTCTGAGGCTGTTAACAAACTCCCAATTTCTGCGTTACTGCTAAAATCTCCGGTGCTCACTTAGTCAATAAAATTTTAGAACGAACTGATAAGTTCGTGGGAAATTTTATGGTATTTGCTAAAAGCAAATAGACTTCCTTTTT
>JAKSBP010000278.1 GCA_022361035.1 Clostridia bacterium | reverse complement strand
TTACATAAAACCTATTATTTGCATATCCCACTAATGCTCCTACATAGTTCCTACCTTCAATATCTACATTCTCAACTTTTAAATCTTTAATTGTTGCACTATCTATATATCCAAACAATCCTATATAGTTTTCTTGTGGCTGATATATTTTCAAGTTACTTATTTTATATCCTGCCCCATCCAATACTCCTGTAAATGCCATTGTTTGTATTCCTATAGGTTCCCATTCTACATTCCCTAGGTCTATATCATTTCCTAACCTATAATGGGCACTTAAATTATTTTTAATCTCATTAAGCTCCTCCCCTGTCGTAACTATATAGGGGTCATTCACTATTCCAGTTCCCTGCATATCTTTTATTCCTCCCTTTAATTTTATGTTTTGGGACATAAAAAAGAGATAAGCTAAAACAATAACTCATCTCTTTTTAATATATGTCCCTATTTAAAGCCCTAAATATTATTTATACTACCCTTCGTTTTTCGATACGTTTTTAACGTGCAACGCCACGAATTAATTCTTTGACATCTTAAAGTATACTACTAGATTTAAAGAAAAACCGGCACTCTTCCGGCAGTCTTTTTAGTCTAAGATAACAATCTCTCCACTGAGCATAACCTTTAAAATCCTTTTAAGGGCCCTTGTTTTAATGGCTCTACATTGTCTTTCCTCTAAATTAACCTCAAATACAACAAATCTCCAAATTTTATTTTCTATACATTTCAATTCTATTATTTGTCTCTCTATATCATCTAAGCTTTCAATTGCATTTTTGATTCTGTCTAGGAATCTTTTAATATGCCTTTTTTTATATTCAAGTAGATTTATTGTCTGCTCAATTTCTAAATCCTTCATGGCATAAAGCTCGGTTTTAGAAAATAAGCTGTTAGTTTTTATTAGGTTGTCATAACTGATTCCCTTAAGGCAAATACTTTGCAAATCCCTAAGGTCCATAATTTCTAGCTCAATATCATGTATCCTAGCTTCGTATTCCTTAATATTTTTAAGTATTTTTTCAGCTTCTCTTAAATCTATCTTTTTTGTTCTTTTAGTAGCCTTGCTTTGTTCCTTTATACTTAATCTATTCATAAATTACTCCTCCTCTTTCACATTTGAGAAACTAAAATTCATTTTAATATGGTTGAAAGTACCCATAACTTTAACTAATATTCACTCCATCCAACTTGTCTAATTCTTCTCTTTATCCTTTTATAGCTGTCATGTTTCATGGCCTCTACTATGGTTATATCCTTATTATCCTCAATTAATTTTTTAGTAAATCTATATAAATCCATGGCTGTTTTATCATCTATCATATCAATAATTTTTCCCAATGTTATCACCTCACCTTTCTATATATTAGAACTTCTTCGATTTAAGACTTCTTCTCTTAAAAAGCCTCAGCTATCTATAAAATCAAAAAAGTCCCAGGGCAAATTATCTTTTGCCCTGGGACGCTTGGTCCGCTTCATTAACATCTATGTAATTCATGCTTCCACATCTTCTACACTTGATTTTAACCTTACTGTCCGTCTCACACAGCAGCCTTTTACACTTTTTACACCTAACTTCTATCATCAACTTTCCTCCTATTCAAGTTGAAATATGACGTCTTGAGATTAAGGGGTAATTCTGTATTTTTTAGCGGTCTTTCCTTTTAATTACTAAATCATTTTGCTCACCTCAACTTTTTTGATGAACACCAGTTGTATATTTATTGTACTAAAAAGTCATAGAAATTTATACCACCCTTTCGAACATATGTTCGATATTCTGTAGTATAAATTATTCTACAAAAAGGTGTTCTATTAAATTTAAAACTACTTGGATTGTAATTTTTTCTCTTACTTATAAAAAGGGTTTATAATGCAAAAATGTAAACCTATATTTGAAAATTTTTTAAATTTTTTTTGAAATAGGAAATTAATACCTTGATATCGAACATATGTTTGTGTATAATTTATTAACAAGACTTAAAAAATGGAGTGATATTTATGTTAAACGATTCCCACGTTAATTTATATAAGGCAATTAAAAATTATTATCAATCCAATGGCTATTCTCCTACTATCAGGGAGCTTCAGGAAATGTGTAATTATAAATCAACCAGTACTGTATATGTTCACCTGAAAACCCTTGAAAGGGCAGAATATATTGAGATGGGAGAAAGGAAATCGAGATCTATAAAAATATTATAGGGTAGAAAAGAGTCTAGGAAACCTTTATAAGCTAGGTATTTCAGGGTATTGACCACATTCCTTGGGATATTTTTGTACTCCAATATTTGGATTTTCACATTTTCAAGTCATATATTCTTGCAAAAAATATAATTTAGAAATATAATCCATTTATAAAATCTTAGTATTTGTAGGGAGATGATATTATGCCTGATTTTTGGATTCATAGCCTTGCCGGTCAGCTAGTTTTAGAGGAGTTAAAGGATTTATCATGGAAAGAAATGATTGGGGAAAATAGAAAGATATATAATCTTGGCTGCCAAGGCCCCGATTTCTTCTTTTACAATGATTTTCTACCCTGTATTAGCAAAAAACGGGGCCCTAGGATTGGAAACATGCTCCATGATGAAAAGACTAAATCCTTATTTCTAGAAAGTATTAACTATTTGAAAAAAGCACAGAACCACGAGGATTTCCCCATTTTGGCCAGTTATTTTTCTGGCTTTGTTACCCACTATGTCATAGATAAGCATGAACACCCATTTATCAATGCCAGAACGAAAAATTTCACTGAGCATAAGACCTTAGAAATAAAACTCGATACCTATTTTGTCAAAAAGTACTGGAATAAAAGGGTTCACAGGCTGTCCCCTTCCTCAACTATAGATTTAGGAAAAAAACTTCCCCCTGCTATAGTGAGATTTTACAGGGATATATTAGATACTACCTATGGAGTATCCTTAGAAGCCAATACTATCAATGATTCCTACAGGGATTATAAAAGGGTTTTCGATATATTTTATTCCCCCAGGGGCTATAAAAGATTTTTCTTTAATCTACTTAATGCTGTTATACCTATAGATATTTCTATCTGTATTTACCCCTCTGACATAGATGAGGATATTCTAACTAAAGAAGAATTTTTAGAATTTGAAAACATATTTTTAAAGGGTACTTCAGAGGGTATAAAGCTCCTGGGCCTTATTGCATCCTATTTAAAGGGAGAAACAGCAAGGCATCAATTGGAAGCTGCCTTTCATGATATTTCATTCTCGGGAAGGCCCACTTGTGATTCTTCCGATTCTTAGAAGCTCAATAATCCTCACCACAGTAAAATCTCCTAGGGTAGATTACTATGGAGTTATTCCAGGGCAATCTACCTTAGGAGATTTGGCTCAAACCTATGCTCTTTTCTTCTATAAGTCCTTCTATTACAAAACTCGATAATCTATAATTTTAAAAAGAAAATAAATCTCTTTTGGGGAATAAACCATATAATCCCCCCGTATGGATAAATAGAATATTGGTGTGGTCTTTAAAATTTCCCTTCTTGATTTCATTAGCTAATCCATACATGGCCTTACCGGTATAAACTGGGTCTAGCACTACCCCCTCCAATCTAGCTAATTGGTGGATGAATTCTATTTCTTCTGGCTTACTTAAGGCATAGCCCCTTCCCACATATCCATCTATAATATTAATTTCATCCTTAGTAAATTCAATGGTCCTATCTATATAGTTAAAGCTTTCATTTATTACTTTTTCGATTTGGCTTTTAAAGTATTCTTCGTTATCACATACATTTACACCGTATATTTTTCCTCCTCCATTCATGACCCTATTACCAAGGAATAGTCCACCGTATGTTCCACCTGACCCTACAGCAACTACTACAGCATCAAATCTAATCCCCATCTCTCTCTCTTGCTCCAAAATCTCTTCCATTGCTTTAAAGTATCCAAAGCTTCCAATACCACTGGAAGCACCTTCAGGAATAATGTAAGGTTTATAGCCTTTCTTTGATAAATCCTCCCCTACTGCTTTCATGATTTCCATTCTCTTTTCTCTGTATTCTTTGGGGGTTATAAGTTTAATTTTAGCTCCTAAAACCTTGGCTAAAAAATAGTTGCCTTCTATGTCTTCTTCTACATTCCCTCTTAGTACTAGGCAGGATGCTATCCCCAGTTTTGCAGCAACGGCGGCGGTTGCCCTTGCATGGTTAGATTGGATTCCACCGCAGGTAATAAGAAGATTGCAGCCCTGGTCTAATGCTTCCTTTACAGCAAATTCCAGCTTTCTCACCTTATTCCCCGAAATCTCCATACCCGTCTGATCATCTCTTTTTATGAATATGTTTGGGCCTCCTAATTTTTTAGATAACTTTTCTAGTTTTTCAATTTTAGTAGGTAAATTTGCAATTTGAATTTTACCTGGAATCTCTATCACTTTTTCACTCCTCCCATACATACCATATCTATTAATATTAAAAATCTTTAGAAGATGAGAAGACAGCTTCCCTCAATCTAAGAATATATATCAGAAAATTCAATATTTATCCTCTCCACATTATTTTTGCTCACACTCTTTCCCAATGGCTCCCATACCTCTTCATCTAACACCTTTACAGGGAGTCTTATGATAAATTCACTTCCCTTACCTATTTCACTCTTAACTGAAATAGTTCCACCATGGATTTTCACAAGTGCTTCTACTATGGATAATCCTATACCACTTCCCTCACGCTCTCTTGTATAGGTTTTATCAGCCTGCCTAAATCTTTCAAAAATTACACCAAGCTTATCCTGATCAATTCCAATACCCGTATCCTTTACGGAAATCAATACTTCTTCACCTTTATCACTAATAGTAACTATTATTTCTCCGCCCTCGGAAGTAAATTTTACAGCATTTGAAAGCAAGTTCAAAATAATTCTTTCGATTTTATATGAATCACAGGCAATAATCTTTTCTTCAACATCGGTATCAAATTTTAGACCTATGTTCTCCTTCTCAATATATTCAGCTACTGATAATGTTATGTTTTCAACAACGTTTACTATATTATCATTTTTTAAGTTAAGTTTAATATAACCGGAATCCATTTTAGTTATATCTATCAAATTATTAACTAATCTTATAAGTCTATATGTATTCTGTTTTAGCACTTTTAAATGTCTATCAAACTTTCTTTCATCATCTGTAATAAGATTATTTTCAGATTTCAACTCTAAAAGCTGAATTATCCCTAAAATTAAGTTTAAAGGGGTTCTGAGTTCATGAGATATGTTCGAAATAAAAAGGGTTTTAAGTTCGTCATATTCCTTTGCCTCATTAAATAGTTTCGTATATTTCTCAGCCCATTTTCTATCTGAGATATCCCGGGCTATTGAAAGAATAACATCCTTATCGAAGAGTCTAAAGATATGGGAGCTGATTTCAAAGGGTATTTTATTGCCGGATTTTGAAATAATAAAGGTCTCAAAGGTTTCAAACTTCTCTTCTACTATCCTCTTAACGGTGTGATGTACACCACTACCTCTAAAATCCAACTCCTTTGAAGACATACCTAGTATTTCTTCTCTGCTAAACCCTAACTTTTTACAGGCATAATCATTTACTTCTATGAATTTCTTCGGTATTCCCTCATCACTTAATTCTGATAAAAATATTGCATCATTAGCGTTATTGAATAGTTTTCTAAATTTTTTCTCGCTGGATTCTATTAAATTTTGTGCCTCTTTTCTCTTAGTTATATCCCTCATAGAAGCACTGATAATTTTTCTTTCATCTAGGGGTAGGGATACAAGGACGACCTCTAAGAATAAATTTTCTCCATTTGCCTTTATATGGGTCCATTCAAAGATATGACTTCCCTTTTCAAGGGCTATTTTAATCATTTCCCTATCTTTATCCGAAGAATCCTTTCCATCGGACTGCTTCACAGGTGATAATTCAAAGGGCCTTAGACCTAGATAACTTGTCTTAGAAGTAAATCCAAACATTTTAATGGCCGCTTGATTACATTCTAATATTTTTTCATCCTCAAGTATAAACATGGCGTCAGGTGAGCTTTCAAAAAGAAGCTTATAGTGGGATAATTGTATACTTTTCTCTATTCTCTCCATAAAATCTATACCTTTCTCATTATAATTCAACTCGTCCTTCTAGCTTCTAAGCCTAGGAATTTTGATATCTTCCTCTCTAACTCTAAACCTATTTATATATAAATTAAAGAATACAGGAGGTTTATGACAAAATCTTTTGGTAGGACACTAAGGAAAATTATAAATCCATCTAAATATTTAAAGGCTTTACAATGTTCTATGTGTTATAAAGTCACCTAAGACTAAATATCAAATTCCTTAAGGGCTTATTGTGTATAGGCTAACTAGTATGAACTGGTAAATAGGTTAATTAAAATCCTATTTATTATATTTTAACAATTTTTGTTGTTATTTGTAAAATATAATTTTGTTATATTATGTAATTATATTTAATATCGTCAATACTAAAAGTCCCCTGAATATGTAAAAGAAAATAATATTACATACCCTAATATATTACTTTTGGAATACAGATTTTCATGGATGGCCTTATAAATTATAGCTTGTAAATCTATCTATAGGCCCTTTTTTTTGATAAAGTAAACTCATTGTTTTAGAAGAATATATAAAGTATAATAAATATAAATCTACTTAAACCCTCTTTAAGATTAATGAAAATGAAGGAGATTAAATAATGCAGCTTGGAGAAAAAATTAAACATTTTAGAAAAGAAAAGGGGCTTACGATAAAGCAGTTATCAGAGTTAACCAATCTATCAAGTGGTTTTATCAGCAATATTGAAAGAAATTTAAACAGTCCATCGGTTAGTAATTTGCAGCAAATATGCAAAGTTTTAGATATAAATATTGTAGATCTAATACAAACATCGGATTCTATACACTCTATGATAGTACGAAGAGAAAATAGAAAGGATTTTTTTAAAAGCTCCGATGATAATGTTAAATTTGAATTACTAAGTCCTAGAGGTAAGAAATTAACTGGAATATGTATTGTATTAGAACCCCACAGCAATTATGGGAAAACATCCTGGGGCCATAATTATGAAGAACTTGGTATAGTTATAAAGGGTTCCCTTGAAATTAAAATAGAAAATGATGTATACATCTTAAATGAAGGGGATAGTATTTATATAAATAAATTTACTCCTCACAACTATAGAAATACTGGAGATACTACTTGCATTACCCATTGGTTTTCTGTAAAGGAAGGGGAAATATAGGATTCAGCTATTAGATTTTAGGATAATTGTAGTATTGTATTTGATTTAAGGCTAAAATCCCTTAGATTCATAATTTTATTTATATTAGTTTATATATAATATAGGGATTTTTAATGCTAGATTTTAAAATATATACTTTTAATAAATATAAAAAATAGTAGGAAAGGGTCTCTCAGACCCTTCATCTTGTTAACAAAGTTAACAAGATGATAGGCTTTAACAAACTTCCAAGTTCAAGGCACGCTGAAATTGAGGAGCGGAGCTTATAATAAAAATGAAGTCTATTTGCTTTTAGCAAATACCAT
>JAKSBP010000366.1 GCA_022361035.1 Clostridia bacterium | reverse complement strand
TGTTTATAGGTAGATAATAGAAGGTAAAACAGATTTATAAAAATCGCTCTAAAGGAAACCTCAGTGGCTGCTTTCGTTTTTTAAATTTGTAAGTCACACATCTATATTAAAAATAAATTTTTTAGAGAATTTATTTACCACCATAACATTTCTTTAAAATAGTTATAATTAAAGGTAATATTCCCCTATATAATTCCCTAGACCCAAATTATACAATTTCTCCATTAAAAAAAAAAAAAAAAAAATAATTGTGTATTATAATAGAATATGGACCCATTATATTTCTTTTTAGGCTTATTTAGGGAATAAATTGAAAAATCCCATTGTCAATATAATATTCCATTTATTCATTAAAAGTTAGTTTTTTATTAACATTGGGGGGATAAGTATATGAGCTACAATTTCAAAAACCTAGTTTTTGAGGGTGGAGGTGTCAAGGGTATTGCCTATATTGGAGCCCTAGAGATTTTGGAAAAAAGGGGAATTTTAAAGGAGATTTTACGTGTAGGAGGTGCTTCTGTAGGTTCTATAAATGCCCTCTTAATAGGTCTTGGTTATTCAATAAAGGAGATACGGCATATCATTGAAAATGAATTCGATTTTAAAAAGATATTAGATGACGAATGGGGCTTTATCAGAAATACGTATCGTATCATTACAAAGTATGGATGGCATAAGGGCGAATACTTTAGCAAATGGATATCAAAGCTTATAGAATATAAAACTGGTAGAAAAGACATAACTTTTGAGGAGCATGAAAATATGCAGCTTGGCCCTCGACTCTATTTTATTGGCACAAATCTTTCAACGGGCTTTAGTAATGTCTTTTCCTTTAAAAATACTCCTCAGATGTCTATTTCTGATGCAGTAAGAATATCCATGTCTATTCCCCTAATTTTTACCGCCGTAAACTTAAAGGAAGAGAAATCGGACTATGAGGATATTTATGTAGACGGAGGGTTACTAAATAATTATCCAATTAGGCTTTTTGATTCTAAGGAATATGTGGAGGAAAATTATTTTATTCCCTTTCATTATCATAGGATAAACATAGAAGAAAACACAGAATCTACACATCATGTATGTAACAAAGAAACCCTTGGTTTTAGATTAGACCCAAGAGATAAAATCGATGTCTATATGGGGAAGAAGGAACCCAGGCGTCGTAAAATCAACAGCTTTCTTTCCTATACATACGCCCTAATAAATACCATAATAGAAGGCCAACAGGATTACCATTTAAATAGCTTTGACTGGAAAAGAACCATATATATTGATACCCTTGGGGTGAAAACAATGGACTTCGACATAGGGGAAGAAAAAAGAGAAGAGTTAATAGAATCTGCTAGAAATTCTACGGAGATTTATCTTGACAAGTATACTTGCCTCTAAATTTATGTTATAGTAGTATATTTAATTTTGCACCTTAAAGCCTAGTTCTTAATTTTATTAAGGACTAGGCCCTTATTATTTAAAAGCCCTGCTCCTTCTCTATATAGTTTAATAATGAAACCTTTATTATCACTATGCTTAGTAATTGAGGTATTTAACCCTAAAGGAGTCTATTCTAATTCTATTTAGCCTACCTATCTAAATTTCCATTCAGAGTCTTTACCTTTCTATATTGATGTCCCCAACACTCAGTAATAATCTTTCTTGCTGCAAAAAGGGATGTTAGGGCAGGGTCCAAATTTGGAGCTACTTCTACAATATCAAATCCAATAATAGGCAAATCGAACAAGCCATATAGTAAGTCAAGTAACTGTCTACTGCTTAGTCCTCCAAACTGTGGTGTGCCTGTACCCGCTGCATATGCAGGATCGAGACAATCAATATCTAATGTCATATATATTTTATTGAATCCTTTCATCCCTTCCTTAACCTTTTCCAATACCTTCGCAACACCTAATTTATTAAATTCATAGGAGTTAATTACATTAATTTTATTTTTATTTATAAATTCTAACTCATCGGTTTCAATGGACCTAATCCCTATAAAAAATATACTCTCACTATCTCGGATATTTTTTAGTTCTAAAGCCCTTCGCTCCGTAGACCCATGGGATAACTCATCACCCTCTAATTTATCACACAGGTCAAAATGTGCATCTAAGTGTATAACACCAAAGGGTTCATCCAAAGCTTTATCTATACCTCTTTGTACAGGAATTGTTGTTGAATGATCTCCCCCTATCATAGTAAAAAATTTTCCTCCTTTAACTAACTCACAGACCCTTTTCTCTACACTTTTAAAGGTCTCTTGCCTATTTTCTAAGTCAATATCCCCTATATCAACCACCTTTAAATCTCCTATACTTTCAAAGTGCTCAGTAGTTGGCGGAATCGTATAGGTAATCTCCCTCAAAGCTCTAGGTCCATCCTTGGCTCCGCTTCTAAAGCTAACACCACCGTCAAAGGGTATGCCAAAAACCACAATATCAGCTTCTTCAAGGGGTAGGTCTGGGTAATTTAATCCAGCCCATATTTTCCTATCTTTAATCATATCCTTGGTATTTTTCACTTTTTAACCTCCATGTATAAAATTAAATTAGCTTGACCATTCAATTCATTATAGTCATTAAATGTGCTGATTTGCTAGTTCTAATATTATTTTGTAACATATTATCACACCACAGTCCTTAGTTCAACCCAATATGCTTAATTAAGCCTGTAAGAAAGAATAATTATGATTCACTAAAATATAAAAACTATATTAGATACTAAATCTAATAGTATTTTTTTTTATTCAGAGGTTAAAATAATATAATCACTGTCCATTATTGATATAGTTAGGTGATTCCTATGAATTCTTTTGAAGCTATAATTGAAATACAAAAACAATTATCAAATTTAGAACACGACTACTGGAAAGATAATGTTGTTTTTTCACTGAACTGGTGGTTTCTTCTTGTGCTATTAATTGCCCCCTGGTTTATCTGGTGGAAATTTGTGGATAAGAAAAATATCAAACAGATTCTCTTATATGGAACATATATTATGGTTGTAAGCTCAACATTAGATGACCTTGGTATAGCAACAGCCCTATGGGCATACCCATACCAACTCTTTCAAGTAGGAGATAGATTAAACTCAGTGGACTTAACTGCCTTACCAATTTTATATATGTTAGTTTATCAATATTTTCCTAAGTGGAAGTCCTTTATTATATCCAGTATAATTTTCTCCTTCTTCTACGCCTTTATTTTTGAGCCATTTTTTATTTTGTTAGGTATTTATAGAATAATTAAGTGGAAATATATATACTCCTTCCCCATCTACATTATTATGGGAATTGTAGGAAAGTTTTTTGTTGAAAAGATAGATAAAGTATCAAAATCCTACTGATGTTTTACTAAATAAATTTTAAAACTTGGAGAACACAAATATGACTATAGAATACTTAATTCAATACACTTCAATGGCTGTTGCTATTTTGTTCTTAATAATTAAGAGAGCAGGAATGAAGAAGTATGTCCCTGTTGCAATGTTTTCAAGTTTGTATGCAAATCTTTGGTGCTATATAGCTAAATATTATAATTTTTGGAGTTTTCCTAGCAGAATTTTCCCCATAGTAGAAGACATTTCAATAACTGTAAATCTAATTGTAGTACCTATAATAGCAATGTTTTGGGTGAGATATTATCCAACTGGCTTTAAAAAGGAAATACTTTGGTATTTTATGTGGTCAAGTGGATTGATAGCTATTGAGTTTTTAATTGAGAAATATACTAATTTATTATCATACTCCAATGGTTTTAAATGGTATTACTCATATTTTTTATGGTTTATAAGCTTTTATATTTGGAGGCAATTTCACCTTTGGCTATATAGGCACTATTAAAACTTTCCTAGTATAAATATAATCCTATAATTTCCTTATAGAATGATAGTCAAACTCTATGTAAATATAAAAACAGCCCCCCTTTTTTTAGAGAACCCTCTTTTTCAATATTAATACTAATATATGATTTAAAAGATGTTAAGTGTGATAATTTGAAATTAATATCACATCTATATTTTAGCAGAATATTATAATTATTAAAGGGGGGAATTTAATGAACAAGAAGAATAGCGAAAAAGACAGTATAAGAACTATACTCACTAAAGCCGTATGTGCTAGAGGAATTCAACCATGTCAGAGTACCATATATATACATCCTGAAGAGGATATAGAGCTTAAACAGGTATTAGGATGCTTTATAGCGGATACCATCATTACCAAAAGTGAATGTGAAAATTTTTGCAGTGAGAATATCGACATAATAGTAGAGGGAGAATTTAAAGTTCATATATGGTATGGAACTAATGAAGATACAAGAATATCTAAGGGAAGTGCAAAATTTTCTGAGATAATATCTGTAGAAAATCTAGAAGGAACAATATATCATAAAAGAGAAGACCTTAACAAAAACATATCAACATGGATTAATAAAAAACCAGTTTGTGTTGGAAGTATGGTTGTTAATAAAAATGGCACGTCAACAGTAGCAATTCAAGTTGAACATGAATTGGGAGTAGAGGTAGTTGGGGAAGCTAAAATAAATATCCGCTCCTATAAACCTGCCAAGGCAAATAAATATGAGGAAAATATTTTAAGCTCTGATATAACTTTTTTTGATGAATTATTCAATAATAATGGGGACTTTGAAATGGATGAAATCAACTACGATGAGTAGATTAACCTATAAAAGAGTATGAGAAGCTACATACTCTCTTGAAACTGCATCAAGACTTTCTATTTACAGGTCATTACGGAAATCTCCAATCCTCGATTTTAACCTTCCTTTGACTAAAAGATTTGGGGACTACCTATCATCTTGTAGGCAAGGTCTACTGGCTGTCAACCTTGTAACCAATTTGAAAAAAATGAAGTGAATTTACTTTTAACAAATGCTATAAAATTTCCCACGAACTTATGAGTTCGTTCTAAAATTTTATTAATTACAAAGGGAGAAGTTTTGATTTATCAACAGCTTGAGAGAGTATGGAATACATACTCTCTTATGTAAATAAATCTATATCAAATTTACACAATCCTATTTCATGGCCATATCGACACTCGAAAATTTGCCAAAATCAAAATAGTTTTATCAACCAAAGGACCATAAATTGAAATTTTAAAGATATAATATTAAATCATGAACTATTAAAGTACAAATCTTATAACCTATAGAAACTCTTCCATAGGTTATTATAGACATTTAACCCATATCCTATTTATATATACACATGACTGACTTATATATCCTTATAGAACTTTCTTAACATTAAATAGAGACTCTAATACCAGCCAATTTTGGGGGAAATACCTATTTATTGTCCAATAGCTTACTCCACCTAAATTTTTTGAATTTGCAAACCTTAGTTTTGCATTTATACTCCTCGCATCTTCAAACCATACTACGTGCTGTTTACCATCCATGTCGTAATAATAATAAAAGGGAGCTTGGGACTTTTGGTCATACTGTATTGCTGCACCAACATCTGCCGCAAGATTTACAGCACCTACATTAGTCACTGTTTTAGCCGCAGTACCGGGAGTATAGGGTAATGTCCAATCGTATCCATAGTTTGGAATACCCATTAATATCTTTTGGCTTGGTATCTCCGTTAATGCATAATTTATAACCTTTTCCACTTCGTTTATAGGAGCTACAGCTAAGGGAGGTCCAAAGGTATAACCCCACTCATAGGTCATTATTACTACATGGTCGGCCAATGCACCATGAACTGGATAATCATGGGCTTCATATACTACCCCTCTTTGGTCTGCCGATATTTTAGGAGCTAAGGCAGTTGTAACTGTATACCCCATAGGCCTTAACCTAGCAGTAACCTTTCTTAAGAAATCATTGTAAAGTTCCCTGTCTTCAGGATATATATACTCGAAATCAATATCTAATCCATAATAATTTTTTTCTCCCATTACATTAATGATATTGCTTAAAAGCGTTTCTTGAACCTCTTCACTACTAAGTATACTTCGGGCTATATCACTATTAAAGCCCCCTCCTGTTTCCAGATTTGTTATTACCATTAGAGGAGCAACTCCCGCATCTCTAGCCGCCTTTATTACTTCTTCATCCTCAATTGGATTGAGGGTTCCATCTGCATTTACTTGATAACTAAAAATACTAAGATATGTTAGATTTGGCAGTGTCTTCTGCAATACGTCCATATCAATATCGGGAAAGGCATAGCCATTGACTTCAATATCTCCTAATCTTTTTGTTCTCGGAGGTATGTTTAGAATTTGACCTGGATAGATAAGTGTTGGACTTGTTATCTGGGGATTTGCTTCCAGTATAGCTTCAACGGTTACTCCATATTGTCTAGCAATAGAATAAAGAGATTCCCCCGCTACTATCTCGTGTTTTCTTTCTCCCTCTAGTATTACTAATGTTTGGCCCACTACAAGCCTGCCTGGATCAGTAAGTTCATTATCATCGGCAATTTTAAACGGTGGTACGCCATATAACCTACCTATGCTATATAGACTTTCCCCTGGATTCACAACATGAATTATCAAAAAATCACCCCTTTCATTTCAGTATATGCGAAAGTCCTTTAGAAGTTGCAAATTTTGAAGTTCTCCTTTGAGTTTTTAAAAAAATAAAAAATCACAGTACATAGCTGTGATTTTTTGATATATATAAATTAACCTTTTAGTTTGTTTCACTATAATTAAAATTTAATCATTCAATCTATGGACAAATAATCCACTTCTAAGTTTTGGCTCAAACCAAGTAGATTTTGGGGGCATTACTTCTCCTGCATCGGCTATGGATAATAGGTCCTCCATAGTAGTTGGATACATTGAAAAAGCTATCTCCATATCCTTAGATACCCTTCTTTCAAGTTCTTCAAGGCCTCTAATTCCACCAACAAAATCTATTCTCTTATCTGTTCTTGGATTTTCTATGCCAAGTATTGGATGTAAAAGATTTTTTTGTAGAATAGAAACATCTAATCTATCTACAGGATCATTTTCATCATATATACCTTCCTTAGCAGTTAACTTATACCATTTGTTATTTAAATACATTCCAAAACTATGTTTTTCAGTAGGTTTATACTGTCCTTCTCCATTATATTCTTCTATATCAAACTTTTCTTTAACCTGTGTCATAAACTCCTCATTAGATAAACCATTCAGGTCTTTAACTACTCTATTATAGTCCATAATAAAGAGGTCTTCATCGGGGAAAACAACCGATAAAAAATAATTAAATTCTTCTTGACCAGTATAATGTGGATTAGCTTCTCTTCTCTTTAAACCAACCTTAACAGAGGATGCAGATCTATGATGTCCGTCAGCTATATATAAATAATCTATTCCATCGAATATCTCACCAATTCTACCTATAATATCACCATCATCTACAACCCAAGCTATATGAGTAATGTCATCATCACTTGTAAAGTTATAAATAGGCTTATGGAATTTTATCCAATCATTTACTATTTTATTTAATTCATTGTTCTTTCTGTATGTTAAAAAGATTGGTGCTGTATTTGCATCACAATAGTCGAAGTTGTTTATTCTATCAACTTCCTTTTCAGGCCTTGTAAACTCATGCTTTTTGATTATGTTATTCATATAGTCATCAATTGAAGTACAGCCCACTATTCCAGTCTGAACTCTACCCTGCATTATTTGCCTATATATATAGAACCTTGGAGTTTCATCTTGGCATAATATCCCATCTTCAATCATGTTATCTAGGTTTTTTCTTGCAGTTTTATAAACCATTTCGTCATATTGACTCATGGAATCCTCAACGTCTATTTCAGATCTTACCACATGTAAAAAAGAATATTCATTTCCCTTTGCCATTTCTTTAGCCTCTTCCCTATTCATAACATCATAGGGTAAAGAAGCAACTTTTTCCACTAATTCAACCTTTGGTCTAATCCCTTTAAAGGGTCTAACAACAGACATTTTATTACCTCCTATGCAAAAAATTTAACTATTACATCAAATACTTCAACACCTATCCTAGCTTGGGCCTCCTTAGTAGATGCTCCAATATGGGGAGTCAATGATATATTTGGATGACTATATAAGGCTTCATTTTTTGTTGGTTCTTCCTCAAATACATCAATGGCCGCAGCAGCAACTTTTCCTGAGTCAAGGGCTTTAATAAGGTCCTTTTCACAAACTACTCCACCCCTTGCAGTATGAATTAAATAGGCTCCATCCTTCATCTTGTTAAACTGCTCTTCCTTTATTATTGCTCCAGTTTCCTTATTAAATGGCGTATGAATTGATATGAAGTCTGACTCAGTTAGCAATTCTTCAAGGGTCATAAAAGTGCAGTCATCATATCCTTTTACAGAACCATTTCTATCTGAATATACAATCTTCATCCCAAGTACACTAGCTTTTTTTTCAACTTCCTTAGCAATTCTTCCAAATCCAATCAAACCTAGGGTTTTGCCATTTAATTCGATTCCCTTATACTGCTTTTTATTCCATTCTCCCTGTCTCATTGTCACATTTGAAATATGTATATGCCTAGCAAGGGCAAACATATGGCCAATAGCAAGCTCTGCAACTGAAGCACTGCTGGCATTTGGAGTATTCATAACTTGAATACCATGCTCCATAGCATAATTTACATCAATATTGTCTACTCCTACACCAGCCCTTACTATAAGTTTTAATTTCTTTGTTTCTAATGCGGCATCTATAATCTCTTTTCTAACCTTTGTTGCTGAGCGTACAACCAGGGCGTCAAACTCTTTTACCTTTTCCTTAAGCTCTTCTACCTCATAAAACTTTTCTACAACTTCAAAGCCCTTATCTTTTAAACTCTTAGCTGCATTTTTATCCATGCCGTCAGTAACTAATATCCTTATCATATCAAAACCTCCAAATGGTTATTCTTATACTACAATCCAAGAATCTCTTCAATGATTGATAATAACTGCTTTATTTCATCTAAGGTAGTTTCAGCCATATGTGCTATTCTGAAAGTCTTTTCCTTAAGATCTCCGTAACCGTTAGATATCATATATCCACGCTTACCGAGTTCTTTATTTAGATCAGCTACACTAATACCCTTAGTATTTTTTACTGTAGTTAATGTGTTAGAAGCATATTTCTCCTCAGCAAACATTTGAAAATGTTTGTTGGCCCAATCACGAACATATTTTGCCATTTCTAAATGACGGCGGAACCTATCTTCAAATCCTTCTTCTAAAATCTTATCTAATTGATAGTCTAATGCAAACATATGAGGTAGGGAAGGAGTTGAAGGGTATTGATGATCCTTCTTTTGTATGTAGTTATAAAGACTTAATAAATCTAAATATAAACCTCTATTAGGCACTTCCTTAGCTGCATCTAAAGCTTTTTGGGAAATTGAACAAATAGCTAATCCTGGAGGAAGTCCAAGGCATTTTTGAGTTGAAGCAATACAAATATCAACGCCAAGTTTATCTACTTCAATCTTTGTTCCCCCCAATGAGCTTACAGTATCTAAGCAAAATACTACATCAGGATATTTTTTTATAACTTCTGCAATCCCTTCTACTGGATTCATTATACCAGTTGAAGTTTCATTATGGGTTATAGTAATTAAGTCATATTTACCAGTCGATAAGGCTTCATCAACCATTTCAGGTGTAGTAGGCTTACCCCATTCGGAAGCAAACTTGTCGGCAGGAACCCCGTTGGCCTCGGCCATCTTATACCATCTATCTCCAAAGGCCCCTACTGCAAATACAGCCGCTCTTTTTCTTGTACAAGAACGAATTGCACCTTCCATTAAGCCACTACCTGAAGTAGTAGATAACATTATTTGATTCTTAGTATACATTAATTTTTGAATTTTTTCTGAAATACTTCTCTGTAAATCAGAAGCATCCTTAGTACGATGTCCTATCATAGGTGTCGCTAATTTTTGAAGTACATCATCAGCCACATTAACTGGACCAGGTATAAATAATCTTTTATACATATTTTTTCCTCCTATATGAATTATTTGGTATTGATAAACTTTTTTATATGTTAATAATAACATTCAAGAATTCATTATACAATATTTTTGGTAAAAATACTGAATTTTTTCATTTGCTTTTTAATATTAGTCTAGGGCTATGAATCCTTTTATTTTCGACTCATTGCCATTTATAAAATAAAGATTTTAAGTATTATATTTTGTTAATAATTCTAAAATTTACTCTAATCTATGAATAGCTCATCAATTTTATATATGTCAGTTCTCATATGTTTTAATAGAGGTAGTTCTTGTCTAATCTTTTTAACTCTTTCTAAATCAATATATCCATATATTATTTCTTCTTCTATACCTGCTTCACTGATAATATTACCCCAGGGGTCTATTATTAATGAATGACCATAGGCAACATATGAAGAATCTAAATTTCTAGAAGGCGATGCTGTAACAAAGTATACCTGATTATCTAAGGCCCTTACTTTAGATAAATAATGCCAATGGGCTGGACCAGTGGTCATGTTGAATGCAGCAGGTACTATGATAATTTCTGCCCCTTTTAAGGCCATAAGTTTCATCAATTCTGGAAATCTCATATCATAACAAATGGCAATACCAATCTTGCAAAACTCCGTCTCAATTACTGTAACATTATTTCCATAGTCTAGGATATCTGACTCATTGAACTTTATACCATCCTCAATATCAACATCAAAAAGATGAACTTTTCTATGTCTATTTAACAATTCTCCATTTCTATCAAATATGTATGATGTATTATATATTTTTTCTCCTTCTCTTTCAGGTATAGAACCTCCAATAATATATATCTTTTGCTCCTTAGCTAATTTGGATAACAACTTAGTGGTAATACCTGAAAACTCCTCAGCATACTGTGGGAAAAAATTATTATTATATGGACAATTGAACATTTCTGGTAAAACCACTATATCCGCCCCATTAGAACTAGCTTCACATATCAGGTTTTGTGCTTTTTCTAGATTTTTCTCTTTACTCTCTAAAACTTCCATCTGGCAAACAGCTATTTGAAAATTACCCATAAATCCTCCTCCTTCCATATATTTTATTCTACCATTTCTTATAATTTATATGAAACAATTTTTATTATATTTATAATAATAAAAAAAAATTTATATTTTTACAAAATATTATACTATTTCAAAAAAAATAAAATTGATGTCCTACTTTATGACATCAATTATCCTTTTATCCATTATTAAGATTTTAAAGAGAATTATTTTTTCAAAGCCTTTAATATTTCAATCTCATACCCTTCTTTTACCTGCTTTAGATGTTTTATTCCCATATTACAATAATCCTCTAGGGATAGCCTTAGATATTCGTGAAATACTTTATTTAGACCTTCATTATTTTTCATATTCACCTTAATCTCAGCTTTAACCCTATATATCAAGCCTATTTCTAAAGGACTTTTTAATTTTTCTGAATAATAATGGGCATTTTTCAAATGATTTAAAGCAGATATATATTTTCCCTCTTTACTTTCTATAAGGGCAAGAAACCCCTCTGCCGTGGATCTTCCCCATAATGTATCTATCTCCTCATATATGCCAATAGCCTTTGTAAGATATTGTTTAGCTCTTACATAGTCACCCTTTTCAAAGGCCGCTTGTCCAGCATTTGTATTAAAGATGGTTAGACCCCTTAATAGGTTTTTCTTTTCACATATACCCATAGCTTTATCATAATAATTCAAGGCCTCAGAAAATTGCATTCTATGTCTTCTAATTTCTCCCATATAGTTATAACATGCTGCAATATTTAAGGAGTACCTTCCATCATTATTATCTAGCATATCTAATATTTTTATCGATTGTTTTAATAGCTCCTCGGCCTCATTATATTCTTCCCTCATGATTCTATTTATACCCTTTAATCTTAGAAAGATTCCTATATCCTCTTTCAAGTTATGCTTATAGGCAATCTCTAATCCTTTATCTACATTTTCCTCCATTAAGGCAACGTTATGTATCTGGATGCTATAATAAATATTTTGCCTATAGCCCTTTAATGCATATTTATAGGATTCTATGTTTAAAGATTTGCTAATCATTTCTTCGATATTTCTTTTTCCTTCTTCATATTCCCCTTCACTAATTAGGTATCTTCCCTTTAAATGGAGATAGGTTATTTTCAGTTCATCAATTTCTTTAGTGCCTCTTTCACTTTCCCTTAATCTTAAAAATAACTTCTCAATATCATTAAAATATTTCAAAACCTCTTTTCTGCCCATGCCCTTAAAATTTTTTTCATGAAAATCCATGTCCTTTATAATAGGAAAGAGTTCATGATTTATATCGAGGTAGGAATCTAAGTATCTTATCGTATATTTTATTGCTGGAAAAATATTTACTGAATTTGCAAAATGATAAATTAATTTAGGGTATAGGGATATGTCCCTCTTATCATTTAAAAGAGACTTCTCTATGCTCTGTCCTATCTTATTATGTAATATCTTTCTTTTAGCAGAAGATAGACTGTAATATACATATTCTCTAAGTTTCTGATGGGTAAATTTAAAGCTAATATCATCACTACCAGTCTCACCTATTATATATTTGTTCTGTAGCTCTTCCATAATATCCATAATGTCAATATCATTTTTCCCCGATATCTCAGCTATAGTATTTAATGTAACCTTATCAAAAAACATGGAAGCTATATTTAATATCTTCTTTCCCTCATGGGATATATCAATAAACTTACTCCTTAGCACATCCTTCATTTTAGTAGATATTGTACTATCCAAATCACCTTTTTCCTTAATCATATTCAAATATTCAATAAGAAAAAAAGTATTTCCTTCTGTTTCTTTATATATCTTTTCCTTGGCTTCCCTCTTGATTTTATGGCTTCTAAGGTATTTATAGATAAATTCTTCTACTTCACCCCTTGTAAACCTACGAAGTTCTATAACTTCAATTAAATCTTTAGAATTCAACATCGTAACAAAGCTATCAATCTTTTCATAATGTCCATTTCTACAGGTACATATAAGCATAATATTACTATTTCTAAGTATAATGCTTGATAAAAGAGATAAGCTCAAATCATCTATCCATTGTATATCTTCAAATATTAAAATCAATTTTTTTCTCTCAATTATATTTTTAAAGACTCCGTGAATTGCTTCTTCTATGACACTAAACTTCAAAGTATCTAAAGCTTCTATCGGATTCTTATTTTCCATTAAATTATTCCTATCAAAGGAGGGAAAAAGATAAGAAATCATCTTACTCCACGTTATAGGTATCCTAATATTATCCTTCTCAATAATTCTAGAAAGCTTAGAAAATATCTCATTCCAAGGCTTAAGAAGGTAATCCTTTTCTGCTTGATAACAGTTGGTTTCAAAAAAGTATAGGTTTTCTTTATGGATAAATTCATAAAATCTATCCTTAAGCTCGGTTTTTCCAATACCTGCTTCTCCTCTTATCAAAATAGACCTGTACTTTTCGTAATCTATAAACAATTGAAAATTATTTTTGAGAATACTAAGCTCATTTTCCCTACCATAAAATAAATCCCTCTTTAATCTAATATTTGATATATCCTTCTTTTTACGGATTTCTTTTATTTCATCAACTACATTTATAGTTTTTATATCGGGAGAAATGCCCAGTTCTTTTTCAAGTATATTATTTAGTTTACTATAGAGCTCTATGGCTTTATTATAGACTCCCTGTTCCTTATAAATATTCATTAGAATTCTATAGGGCCTTTCATCGAACTCATCCTGGGAGATTAGAAGCTTTGCATAGCCTTCTGCTTTTTCATAATCCCTTTTCTTTAATGTAACATCTATAAGGTCATATAATTTAGATATGAAAATATCTCTATAGTACTCCCTTTTATTAAATAGCCAATTTTCAAATGTCTCTGCCTTCTTTACACCAAACCCCTTTAAAAACTCACCATCGTATATATGAATAAAATCAGTATCCTTTTTTAAAAAGACATCTAAATCACTCTCTACCCCTATTTCTGGATTTAAAATAACTATTGATTTTTGAGGAGACACTACAACATCCATATCAAAGGCCTTTCTTATTTTATACATTGCGTTTCTAAGGTTTTTCTTTGCTGTACTTTCTTCAGAATCCCCCCAAAAAAGAGCAACTAATTCATCCCTTGTAGCTTGTCTATTGATAACAAGATAGTAAAATAAAGCCTCGGCCTTCATAAATGGAAAATTGATCTTTTTATCCCCCTTCATTACATAGGGAGTATTAAATAATTTAACTTTTATAGTGTCCATCCTATCTCCTTTTTTATCCTATAATACTATTTTTTATAAATTCTTAAATATTTATATGTAAATTATAGTCTCCAGCTCTCACTTATAGGAAAATATTTACTTAAGAAATTTATATAATAAATATAGTATAACTTAAGGCACTTAAATTATATGTAATAATAAGCTTATAAAGGATACTTAACTACAAAGTATAATAAATTTCTTAGAAAAAATGTAAAGGCTTCAATTTTTTCTGAAAAAATTATTTTAAATATTTATATATGTAATTATCTATGGACGGTAGTTATAAATTTCCTTCCTCATTTTAAAAGGCTATTACTATTCCACCATCATTAGCATAAACTGTACTTATTCCCCCAGTTTCTACTATTACTATATCCTTAAAATTATACTTCTCCATTATATCTTCCTTAAGCTTTTCAGCTTTCTCTAAACAATTACAATGAGCAATACCTAGAATTTTTTCCTCTAGTTTCTCTCCCTTTTCTCCTATAAGATCAACTAAACGTTTTAAAGCCTTTTTTGAACCCCTTACTTTGTCTACTAATTTTATAGTTCCCTTATTAGTTCCTCCCATAATTGGCTTTACCGAAAATGCGGTAGCAATCTTTGCAATTATCTTATTAATTCTTCCTGCTTTAATTAAATTATCAAGGGATTCTAAAAGAAACATTGTTTTCATCTCTCGTATATATTCTTCTACTCTCTCTACAATTTGATCCTTTTTATAGCTTAGTTCAGATAGCTCTAAAATTTTAAGCCCAACTAGGGTTTGAGCAACGGATGCACTAAGGGAGTCAAAAACGTGTATGAATTTATCCTTTGCATTTTCTTTATACATTTCCTTTGCTAAAAGGGCACTATTATGGCTACCACTCAACTGAGATGATAGGGTTACCACAAATACATCTTCTTCTCCTTCATATTCCTTTAAATAATCATTTGGTGAAGGATTTGCAGTTTTAGGTGACTCCTCAGAATTCTTCATAAGTTCCAGCAATTCCTTCTGGTCAAGATTTTCATCGTCCTTAAGGGTTTTCCCACCTACACTTATCTTTAATGGAGCTAGAGATATTTTAGATATTTTCCTCAGCTCCTCATTCATGTCAAAGCAGCTATCCCCTACGATCTTAATATTCATAACTTTCCCCCTCTTAAAATTTTTAAACTCTATACAATTATATTTTATTGTTAGCCCTGTATGCAATGGAAATTTACATTTTTTATTTTTTTTCGACATTTATTTATAAAATAGGCATATCAAAATCCCCTATTGAACTCTCCCCCTTAATGTCTATAGTAAAAAACAGTAGGGGTTAAAGCATAATTTTCTGCTTAACCCCGCCCTGTTAACTATAAAACTACTTTAGATAAAATTTCTTTCTCTATTTCATTTACTTTCCCTTCAAGTTGATTAACTTCATCGTATACAACCTTAACAAAGTCTCCATCCTTTATTGACCCTAAATTTATCTTTACATTATATAGGGCTGAAAGTACTGCCGTTCTTGCCATCATTACAGCAACTGCACCATCTGTTATGGCATTTTTATTACCCTTTTCAACGACTTTTCCTATCAAGTCCATAATTTTAAAAGCATTTTTAGCAACTGCTAAGGGTACACTTGCAGCATTCTTCATACTATCTTGAATAGCATTTCGTCTTTTAGTTTTTTCTTCCTCTGTTTCCTTTGGTAACTTAAAGGCATCCATAACCCTATTAAAGGCCTCTGCATCCCTATCTATATCAGAGACAAAATTCTCTCTAATACTAGGTAAACTAGATGCTAATTCCATCATTTCTTCCTGAACATCTTCGTATCCTTTTTTACCTATTGTAAGATTTGCTACCATTTCAGTTAGAGCTGCTGCTGTAGCAGCACTCATAGCAGCAATACTTCCTCCACCGGGTACAGGTGACTTAGAAGCAGTTTCCTCTAGAAAAGCTTTTAAACTTTTATCAGCTAACATTTTAATCCTCCTACATTCTCTCAAATATTTTGTTCTTGTCATAAACCATGATTCCGTTTTTTATAACCTTCTCTACAGTACTTACCCCTATATGATAGGGCAAAAATTTATAGGAAGGAAATTCATGGATTACAACATCACCCTTTTTACCTACATCAATGCTCCCAATTTCACTTGCTCTATCTAATGCAGCAGCACCGTTTATTGTAAGGGCTGTAATAGCTTCCTCCGGTGTCATATTCATATGTAAAGTGGCAAGGGAAATAATCAAAGGTATAGATTCTGTAAAACAGCTTCCAGGATTAAAGTCTGTTGCCAGGGCTACTGCACAACCATTATCGATCATATATCTTGCCCTTGCAAACTCTTCCTTCAAACTGAATGCAGTACCAGGAAGCAGCGTAGCTACGACCTTACTTTCAGCCATTGCCCTTAGGCCCTCATCAGAGGCTTGCAACAGGTGGTCAGCAGAAACAGCTCCAAGCTCTGCTGCCAGTTCCGCTCCCCCAAGCCTAACAATTTCATCGGCATGGATTTTAATCTTCATTCCCATTTCCTTAGCCTTTGACAAAAGCCTTCTTGACTGCTCAACAGAAAATACATTTTGCTCACAGAATATATCACAAAACTCAGCAAGCTTTCTCTCCTTTACAACCGGCAATACTTTATCAATTATAAAATCTATGAATTCATCTTCTTTTCCCTTATATTCCTTGGGTACTGCATGGGCACCCAAAAAAGTTTTTACTATATCTAAAGGGTGTATACTATCTAGTTCTTCCATTACTTCAAGCTGCTTGATTTCTGTTTCATAATCTAAGCCATACCCACTCTTTCCCTCAACGGTTGTCACTCCAAAGGAAAGCATTGAATTTAACCTGTGCTTACCAAGCTCTATTAGTTCCTCCTTAGATGCCCCCATAGTTCCTTTAACGGAATTAATGATACCGCCACCGCGATTCATTATATCCATATAGCTGTCCCCTCGAAGTCTCCATGAAAACTCCTCGGCTCTATAGCCGCCAAAAACAAAGTGAGTATGGGAATCTACAAATCCTGGCATTACTGTCTTTTCAGAAGCGTCAAATACTTCATAATTATTTTCATCTATACTTCCTACTATTTCTTCAGTTTTGCCAAGGGCTTTTATTATCCCTTCTTCAATGATTACTGCACCATCACTAATAATGTGAAGTTCATTCATCTCTTTTCCTTGCTTAGCTTCAAAGCCCCTACATGTAACAAGTTCTGAAGCATTTTTTATAATTATATTACCCTTTTTCATATTATCACTACTCCATTAGACTAGTTTCTAAAACTTTATCCATTGAAAAACCATATAACCCTAAATAATAGGATGCCGCATCTATTAGGGCCTCCATAGGTACAAGACCTACAACTTCGCTACCTAAAACATTTACGCCATATCTTCTAGCTTCCATTTTTACTGCTTCAAATGCCCTATAGATTGATGTTTTAGTATAGTCCGTAAGATTCATAGTAACCTGGGTAATTCCCTTTTCAGGTATTTCAACTCCACCAGCTTTAACAAATCTATATCCTCCACCAGAATGTCTAATAGCCTTTGCTATGTTGTTCGCAATTTCTACATCACTTGTATCTAAATCTATATTATACGCTACAAGGGGCATTCTCGCTCCAACAGCAGTAACACCAGCCGTTGTATGAATTTTTGCTTCTCCAAAATCAGGCTTCCATTCAGGAGCTTTAAGCTTTTCAGCCATTCCTTCAAATTGTCCCTTTCTAACCTTAGCAAGATTTTCTCTTTCTGGCTTTGTAGCGGCTTTTTCGTATAGAAAAACGGGAATGTTATATTTCTCTGCTATTTCCTTACCTGTCTCCTTAGCAACCTCGATTGCCTCCGTCATACTCATATTTTTTATCGGTATGAATGGGATAACATCAGTAGCTCCCATCCTTGAATGTTGTCCTTCATGCTTTGTCATATCAATAACCTCAGCGGCAACCCCTACTGCTTCAACAACAGCATTTTTAACTGCTTCGGGCTCACCCATAACAGTTACTACAACCCTGTTATAATCCTTATCCGCTTCGTAATTTAAGAGCTTTACACCTTCTTTTCCCCTAAATGGAGAAACTATTTTTTCTATCTTATCTAAATCTCTACCTTCACTGAAATTTGGCACACATTCCACAATTTTTTTCACTTTAGCCATTTTTTATACCTCCTAATATATACAAAAATCATTATTGATTTAACTTATTGTGCTAGTTCCTGCAGCACCGGAAGTTTTGATATTTCCCTTTCGTTTATGATATAAACCCGTTTTTTCATATGATTTTGAATGCTAAAACAGCTTTATAAAAATCACTTAGGATGATACATTAAACTCCCTTATCATTGTAAAATCAACACATGTAGCTTACTAGCACAACAGGTTAATCTATATATAGGTGAGAAGGGTGTTTACCTCCTCACCTAGCATACAATACTCTTTAATCTCTGTTCTTAAATTTTTTCCCAAGCTTTATCTACTAAGTTCTTTACTAGATCTTCTTTGGGTATATATGGAAGAGTTATGTGAT
>JAKSBP010000196.1 GCA_022361035.1 Clostridia bacterium | reverse complement strand
TCACTCGAAAGTCGTCTTCCTTACTTTTCACAATATATAGATTATTATTACTAAGGGTATATATATATGAACCATCGGTCTTTACAATATCAGCCTCATCTACACCCTCTATTTGGATATTTGTTTTAGAGTATTCAGATGCCTGAGATTCTAAGGCGTAATTAGTAGTCTTATTTTTTTCCATAGTAAAGGTCTCATCCTTACCTCTATACTTATAGTTTTCATTTGAATAATTTAATAATTTACTTAGCTTTTCCCTATCTCCTACAATGGGAAGCTCCTTTGATTCTTGAAATATGTCTGGGCTGTTAAAAACTAATAAATCCTTTGCAGCATCATATTTGAAATCACTAAACAGTTTGTTTAAAAAATCAGTGCCAACATAAAATTTACCTCTATATATGATTGGCTTCACTGTATACTTAATCAATTGGCCGTTGAATATAAAATAATTATCATTTAAGGGGAGTTTAATAAAATGTTGTTCATTATGCATAAGGACAGCTTTTTCTTCTTTAAGCCATTTTACAGAAAAAGATAATTTTTCGAATAATTCTCTGGCGGGAATATAATCTTTATTTCCAATAGACATGTTCTTTATTGAAATTTCTGCAGCTATATCTTTTTGAGAAAGCCCCCAACCGTAGGCAGTAGTGAAAATAAATATAAGAGTGAACAATAAAATTCCTATTTTTTTCATATTACAAAACCTCCCATATGTATTTACCTAATGGACGAATTAAATAGAAAAAAGTTCCATGCTTTTGGCTATTTTCAAAATAGCTTTACTCTAACTTCTATAATATAATATAGAAATCTTTGTATAGTATTATACTAGACTTTCTCTTTTGATGATAGGATAATCTTATGCCCGAACACTTGTTTGATAAATTATAGATTCTATGGTAAAATAATTACAAACATATGTTCGGGGAGTGGTTTCTGTGGAACTTTTGGATAAATTAAAGATATTGGCTGATGCAGCAAAATACGATGTTTCATGCTCGTCAAGCGGAAGTACAAGGAAGAATAAGAAGGGGGGATTGGGAAACTCCCATGTTAGTGGAATCTGCCATAGTTGGTCCGATGATGGGAGATGCATATCTTTACTCAAGATATTGTTTACAAACTATTGTATATATGATTGTGCATATTGCGTTAATAGAGCCTCAAATGATTTGCCAAGGGCAGCCTTTTTACCTGAGGAAGTTATGAATTTGACCATAAATTTTTATAGAAGGAACTACATAGAAGGGTTATTTTTGAGCTCTACCATATATAAAAGTCCTAATTATACTATGGAGCTATTACTTGAAACAGTAAGGAAGCTTAGGGAAGAAGTAAACTTTAATGGATACATACATCTTAAGGCAATACCTGGAGCCGATAAGGTTCTTATAGAAAGGGCAGGAGAATATGTAGATAGGATGAGTGTAAATATTGAGCTTCCATCTACTAAGGGTCTTCAATTACTTGCTCCCCAGAAGAAAAGGGAGGAAATCATAAAACCAATGGGTATCATTACATCTAGGATTACTCAGAATATTGTGGAGAAAAGGAAATTCAAGACAGCACCTAGATTTGTACCGGCGGGACAATCTACTCAATTAATTGTTGGAGCTACCAATGATAATGATATAAATATTCTGACCCTATCAGAAGCACTATATAACCAGTTTAATCTAAAAAGGGTCTATTATTCTGCATATGTTCCCGTAGCTACCCATCCCAATCTCCCTAGTATTTCCAGGCCGCCCCTTTTGAGGGAGCATAGACTCTATCAAGCCGACTGGCTTTTGCGATTCTATGGCTTCAAGGCCAAGGAGCTGTTAAGCCTATCAAATCCAAATTTCGATGAAAAGCTTGACCCTAAGTGCGATTGGGCAATAAGAAATATGGATTTATTTCCTGTAGAAATAAATAGGGCCGAATATAAGATGCTTCTCAGGGTTCCAGGTGTAGGGGTAAAATCGGCAAAGAGAATTATAGCAGCTAGAAGATTTACACCCTTAGATTACGATGATTTAAAGAAAATGGGTATAGTTTTAAAGAGGGCAAGACACTTTATCACATGTAGGGGAAAGTATTATGGAGAGAGAAGGCTAAATACAGATACCATTAGAAATAATATAATATTGAATAGCAATAACAATAAGAAAAAAGGTATTTCAGATGAAAATCAACTTAGTATATTCTCCCTTTTCCCAGATATCCTTTTACCCTTTGAAGAAAAAATTACAAAGATTACGGGGGAGCTATGAAAATCTATTATACATATGATGGAAGCTTTGATGGTTTGCTCACAGCTATTTATGAAGCCTATTATAGAAGGGAGAAGCCGGAAAAAATATTATTAGAAGAGGATTATCAAGAAAATCTATTCCTTAAAAGAGTACATATCCATACAGATAGGGAAAAGGCCAAGAGGGTCTATGACTCAATTAAGTCCAAGATATCAAATGAATCCCTTAAAAATATATTTTATACCTACCTGTCAGAATTAGAGGACCTGGGGACTTGGGTTTATCAATATTTAAAACTAGGCTGGAAGATTGGAAAGCATATTGACTTAAACCTTGCTGATGACAGGGTATTGGTAATACATAAGATAAGATTAAAGATCGATAGAGAAAAACATTTAATGTTGGGGTTAATAAGGTTTAGACGTTTACAAGGAAATATTTATTATGCTCCCATTGAGCCTAAGTTCAATATTGTCGGCCTCGTTGCTCCCCACTTTGTAGATAGGTTAGGGGAGGAAAACTGGGTGATACACGATGTGAAAAGGGGGATAGGAGCAGTGTATAATGGTGAAGAATGGATAATTAGGGACATTGATTTAGAGGCAGAGCTAGAATATGGGAATGATGAGTTTATCTATCAAAAACTTTGGCAAGAATATTTTAAAAGTATTGCCATTAAGAATAGAATCAATCCTAAGCTTCAAAAAAGAAATATGCCCATGAGGTATTGGCGTTATCTTGTGGAGAAAAATGGATAGGAGTAGTATATAGCCTACTCCTGAGCATCTACAAGGAGCTTTTCCATTATAGTTATATTGACCCATTTTCCATCTATAATACCTTGATTTATATAGGTTCCAACCTCCCTGAAACCCGAGGAAAGATACAGCTTTTTCCCTGAAATATTAGAGTCGATCATACTTAGGACAAGTTTGTGGAAGCCCTGTTCCTTTCCAACCTCTGTAAGAAAGTTTAACAATCCCTTGCCTACTCCCTTTCCCCTCATTTCTCGTTTAACATAAATAGATATATCGGCTACTCCACTGTAGCAGCACCTAGAGTTAAATTGGTTTAAGGAAGCCCAGCCTAGAATTACACCCTTTTTATCTTCCCCAACTACTACCTTGTGTTTGTCACTTCTATCTATGAGCCAGCTTCTCATCTCATCCTTTGTTCTTAATCTAGTTTCCAATGTGGCAATTTTATCCTCAATTCCTTCATTGTATATCGTCGTTATAGAAGGGATATCTTCCAGTATAGCCCCCCTAGTAGTATATTCCATAGGTAAGTCCCTCCCTAGTACTATTTTTGTAATTGTAACACAAAACAGGAGAAATTTTAGAATTTTTTTCTCGATTTTACCTATTCTTAATTGATTAATATTAAAATTAAGTGTACTATTATAGGAGCGCTAATTTTGTAATTTAATGATGTAATAGGATGAATAGTGAAAGAAATTGAAAGGAAAGATATGATGGCAAATAAGAAAAAGATTATAAATATAGCAGTCATAGCCCATGTAGATGCTGGAAAGTCCACTTTAGTTGATGCACTACTTAGCCAAAGTGGAGTATTTAGGGAAAACCAAGAGGTAGTAGATTGCATAATGGATAGTAATGACCTAGAAAGGGAGCGGGGAATTACTATTTACTCGAAAAACTGTGCTATAGAATACAATGATGTAAAGATAAATATAGTTGATACCCCAGGCCATGCCGACTTTTCATCGGAAGTTGAGAGGATAATAAAAACCGTTGATACGGCAATTCTCCTAGTTGACTCCAGTGAAGGACCCATGCCCCAAACTAGATTTGTACTAAAAAAGGCACTTGAAAGGGATCTAAAACCAATTCTATTCATAAATAAAATAGATAAAAAGGATCAAAGAGCCGAAGCGGTTGTCGATATGACCTTTGACCTATTTGCTGACCTCGGTGCAAGTGATGAACAGCTTGACTTTCCCATAGTCTATGGAATTGCCAAGGATGGTATTGCGAAGAGAAGTCTAGAGGAGGAAAGCAGCAGCCTCGAACCCCTATTTGAATTACTTCTGACCCATGTGGATATGTATCCCGATAGGGATGATGAGAACTTACAAGTTCAAATATCTTCCCTAGACTATGATGACTATATAGGTAGACTAGGTATAGGGAGAATAACGAAGGGGAAAATAGAGTCAGGTCAGCAGGTTGCCATTTCAAAGAGGGATGGAAGTGTAGCTAATGGTAAAATCGGTAAGCTATTTGTATATGAAGGACTAAACAGGGTAGAAAAGGGGACAGCCCAGAGTGGTGATATAGTTGTTTTATCGGGAATCCCCGATATATCCATAGGGGAAACGATTTGCAATGTGGATAATGTTGAGGCCCTAGAGATGATAGAAATTGAGGAGCCTACCCTATCCATGAACTTTTTAGTTAACGATTCTCCCTTCTGTGGTAGAAGCGGAAAATACGTTACAACAAGGCATATCAGAGCTAGATTAGAGAAGGAGTTAGAAGTAAATGTTGGACTTAGAGTTGAAGAATTAGAAAATTCCGATGGCTATAAGGTTTCCGGAAGGGGAGAACTACATCTATCCATACTATTAGAAAATATGCGTAGAGAGAGCTACGAACTATCGGTTTCTAAACCCGAGGTGCTGATGAAGACAATAGACGGACAACTTCAGGAACCTATAGAAAGAGTTATAGTATCGGTGCCCGATGAATATTCCGGTACTGTAATTTCAAAGCTTAACCTTAGAAAGGGTATAATGGAATATATGGAATCGGAGAATGGATATACAAAGCTTGAGTTCTTAGTGCCAACTAGAGGTTTATTAGGTTACCGCAGCCAGTTTATAAATGATACCAGGGGAGAGGGGACCCTAGTAAGGTCCTTTGAAAAATACGAAAAGCATAAGGGTGATATTCCTAAAAGAAGTAATGGTGTCTTGATTTCCCAAATAAATGGCAGCACTATGGCATACTCACTGTTTAACCTCAGTGAAAGGGCGGTTATGTTTGTTGAGCCTGCTACAGATGTGTATGAAGGCATGATTATCGGTATGAATAGCAGGAAAGAGGATATGACCGTAAATCCCTGCAAAAATAAAAAACTGACTAATACAAGGGCATCGGGGGCAGATGAATCAATAAAACTCCTATCTCCAAAGATATTTACCCTTGAAGAAGCCCTGGAGTTTATTGAAGAGGATGAATTAGTTGAAGTAACCCCAACTGCAATAAGACTTAGAAAAAAGATGTTAAAGGAAAACGATAGAGTTAGGGCAATGAGGAAGATGAAATAGTAAATTAAAGGGACTGTTTCATAAATAGGTGTCCTAGAATATTTTTTAAAAACATATTTATAAATTTAGTTGTAAATCATAGAAGAACTATCAAGGTTTTAATAAATCTTGATAGTTTTTATTTGAAATTAAATCATGATATAAATTTTCTTTTAAGTTTATTTTGAGATAGACCATTTTACTTTTATTTAAGAATCTAAAGTTCAAAGAAAAAATAAACATATATCTGCCATAAAGTTCTGTTAACTACTAATACTAAAAAGCAACTAGAAATTAAGTATATATAGATGTGTGATTGAGAATGTTAACTTACTACAG
>JAKSBP010000061.1 GCA_022361035.1 Clostridia bacterium | reverse complement strand
TCAACCGAGAACCCTTACGTATTTCTATATACGCTACGGCCTCTCGGTTTCAGCACGCCTCGAACTTCGGATTTCTCAAAAGCCTATCATCTTGTTAACTTTGTTAACAATCTGAGCTATCTACTTTAGTAGATAGCTTTTACTTGTTAGCTATATGAAAATAGTAAAGGTTTTTTAGTATGTATGCTCTTAAATTAAGAAGTGAGAATATGACAAAAAGAACCGTCCCCGATGTCACTTATGCCGTATTAACGCTTTGCAACAATAGAAAACCTATATTGATCTGTTCTAAAGTAAAGCTCTGTATATTCGAAAACTAAATCGCTATCTAAAACCGAATTCATAACTACCTTTAATATAGGAGTATTTTCCTCTATAGATAGTAAATCCTGCATTTTCTTATCCGGTAATATAGGGATAAATTCCTGATAGCTTTCTTTGATTTTAAAGCCTTTTTTAACTTCTATATATTCGTATTTAGAAGAAAGCATAATTTCATATGAAAGGTCAGGGAATAGTTTTACCGGTAAATAAGTGTATTCTACTATAGCAGGAATATCGTCTACATACCTTATTCTAGAAACAAAAAAAACTTGCTCTCCTTTATCCAGCTTTAATATATGGCCTATATGGTCCTCTGCCCTATGAATTTTAAATTCAATAATCTTGTTAACATACTTTCTATTTTGACTTTGAATTTCCTCAATAAAGCCTTGAAGCTTGTAAATATTATGTTCTATTTTAGGCTTTTTCAAATAAGTTCCACTTCCTTTAACTCTGTATAAAAGTCCTTCATTCACAAGTATATCTATAGATTGACGTATAGTTACCCTACTCACATCATATTTTTTAGCAAGCTTCATCTCTGAAGGGATAGCTTCTCCTACTCTTAAAGGACTTTTCTTTATTTCTTCCCGTATATTATTAGCAATCTGCCTATATAAAGGAGTAGAATTACTTTCCATTTGAAATCAACCTCCTATCTCTATTATATAATCATACTCCAACGAAGGATTATGTTCAACTTTATATAAAACAAAGAAAAACCAAAATAGGTAAAAAATGTATTGACAACGTTAACAATTTGTATTAAATTTGTATTGTATTACAATACAAATTTAATACAAATATATTCTTTATGGAGGCTTGATAGGATGAAAGGACAGAAACTTGTGATAGTAGGGGGAGGAAGTACCTATACCATAGGCATGATTATGAGCCTTATTGTAGAAAAGGATAAATTTCCACTAAAGAGCATTACTTTATATGATATTAATCATGAAAGACAAGAAAAAGTAGGTAGGGTAGCAGAGATTATTCTTAAAGAAAAATATAGTGAATTGGAAAGTTTTAATTATACTACCAACAAAGAAGAGGCCTTTATAGATGTAGATTTTGCCTTTATTCAAATAAGAACTGGGGGCCTTGAAATGAGAATAAATGACGAAAGAATACCTCTAAGCTATGGTGTTGTTGGTCAAGAAACCTGTGGACCTGGTGGAATGGCCTATGGAATGAGGTCTATAGGAGATATGATTGAAATTATAGATGATATAAGAAAATATTCAAGGGATGCTTGGATATTAAATTATACAAATCCTGCGGCTATTGTTGCAGAAGCCCTAAAAAGAGTCTTTCCCCAGGATAAAAAAATATTAAATATATGCGATATGCCCGCCGCAATCATGGTAAGCTACTCCAAAATCCTTGGAAAGGAAATATGGGACTTAGTACCGGAATACTTTGGATTAAATCACTTTGGATGGTTCACTAAAATCTATGATAGGGAGGGAAATGATCTTACTGACATAATCAAAGACAGTATATTAAGTGAAGGTTTTCTCCCACAAGACTCTGAAATTGTCAATGACCCTTCATGGATTAAAACCTTTAAACGGGTAAAGGTTATGCTAGGTGATTTTCCAGAATATCTTCCAAATACTTATTTACAATATTATTTATATCCTGAGGAAATGGTTAAAAAGGAGGACCCTAAATATACAAGGGCAAGTCAAGTTATAGATGGAAGGGAAAAGAGGTTGAGTGTATTATGTGAAAGTATTATTAATAACCAAAGTACAAAGGATGAAGAGCTTCATGTTGATATTCATGGCAGATACATGGTAAGAGTAGCAGCATCCCTTGCCTATAATAGGGGTGATATATATATTGTAATAGTTCAAAACAAGGGCATCATTTCTAACCTTCCCGAGGATACGATGGTAGAAGTTCCCGCAATGCTTACAGTAAATGGACCAAAACCATTTGCCATAGGTAAAATTCCTACTTTCTATAAGGGACTTATAGAGGGTCAAGGGGCCTATGAGAAGCTTGTAGTAGATGCATATTTCGAAAAGGACTATAATAAAGCACTTCAAGCATTGACATTGAATAGAACAGTAGTGAATGCACCATTAGCAAGAAAAATACTCGATGATTTAATTGAGGTAAATGAAAACTATTGGCCTAGGTTAAATAGATAATGAGCTAAAGTATATCCATCCATAAATTGTCCACTCATATATAGATGTGTGACTAAGAAACTTAATAAACGAAAGCAGGCTCTGAGGTTTCCTTGAGAGCGATTTTTATAACACATAGGGAATTATAGACCTTATAAATATATAGATATATATAATTTTCGTATATGTGTTTCAAAAGAGTCTTCCTTATAACTCTTCATCAGAGACTCTTTTATAAATCTGTTTTACCTTCTATTACCTATTTAAAAACAGATTTATAGTATGAGCCTAAAGGATTCTCAGTGGCTGCTGTAGTAAGTTAATATTTTCAATCACAAATCTATATGGATGGATAAATAAAACTATGTTTATGTAAAGGAGGAGAAATTATGAAATTGGGCTTTGGTAATCTTCAAAAATTTGGGAAGGCTTTAATGGTTCCTGTGGCACTTCTTCCAGCAGCAGGTATTCTATTGGGATTAGGTGCCGCACTAACAGGGCCCCTGGCAGAACAAATGCCTATGCTGAAAAGCCCTGTTGCCATACTGATTAGTTCTATGCTATTGAAGCTTGGTATTAGTATCTTTGAAAACCTTCCAATGATTTTTGCATTAGGTGTAGCCATAGGATTGACAGGAGGAGCAGGAATAGCTGCTTTAGCTTCCTTTGTGGGCTATATTATTACCAATACTACTATCTCAATAGTAATGGAAATAACACCTGAGATGGTTGCATCCAGTGGTAAATTTGGAATGGTTCTAGGTATACCAACATTGCAAACTGGAGTTTTAGGGGGAATTTTAGTTGGATTATTAGCTGTATGGACCTACAATAAGTTCCATAAATTTCAACCTCCCGAGGTATTGGGATTCTTTGCCGGGGATAGGTCTGTTGGAATCGCAATGGTCTTTCTTTCTATAGGCCTTGGATTTATTCTCGTTATTGTGTGGCCTCCGATTCAAAGTCTTATTGATGCTGTGGCAAGGGTTATAGCATCCGATAATACAAATCCCCTATATGTGGGGCTATATGGAGGTCTGGAAAGATTACTTATTCCTACTGGTCTTCACCATATATGGTATGCACCTTTTTTATGGACTTCCCTAGGAGGAAGTGTAGAGATAGGGGGACAAGTGATTTCTGGAGATCAATATATCTTCTTAAAACAGATATCCTCTGCAATACCAGTGACAGCAGGCAGGTTTATGGCAGGTAAATTCCCAATCATTATGTTTGGACTTCCTGGAGCTGCCCTAGCTATGTATAAACAGGCAGATAAGGATAAAAGGTCTCTTGTAAAGGGTCTATTGATTGCCGCTGCTGGAACTGCTTTCCTTACAGGAATAACAGAGCCTATTGAGTTTACTTTCCTATTCGTAGCACCAGCTTTATATTTATATCACTCAGTACTAACAGGAATTTCATATATAATATGCTTTATTTTAGATGTACACCTTGGATGGGCAGGGGGCTCCGGACTAATTGATTATATCTTTGTTAATGTTCTTCCTGGAACACCTAATTGGTGGATGAATATAATAATTGGAGCAGGTTTCTTTACAGTTTATTACTTATCATTTACATATGCAATTGAAAAGTGGAATATTGCCACTCCCGGTAGAGGTAAGCAAGAAGCAAAGCTATTTAAAAGGGATGATTATAACAAAAAGAATAGAAAACAGAATATTTCAAGTAAAAATAGAGAAATTGCCAATGATATAATATTGGGATTAGGTGGAGAAAGCAACATAAGAGATGTAGATGCTTGCTTTACAAGGTTGAGGGTAGAAGTAAATGATGTAAATAGTATAGATGAGAATAGACTCAAAGCCTTAGGTGCTTCTGGAGTAGTAAAGATAGGCAATAATATTCAAGCTATATTTGGAGGGTATTCAGATATTTATAAGGATGAGATAAATACCCTTTTACAGAAAAAAGATACTGAGGATATAGAAAATATTTAATGACTACTTATAGATGTGTGACTAACTAACTTAATAAACGAAAGAAGACACTGAGGTTTCCTTTAGAGCGATTTTTATAAATCTGTTTTACCTTCTATTATCTACTTAAAAACAGATTTATAGCATGAGCCTAAAGGATTCTCTGTGGCTAATTGAGTAAGTTAATATTCTCTATCACACATCTATACAATATTTCCAAGGAAAACCTAACATTTATATTTATTTTCATAAAAATTTACAATAAAATACTTTTATGCTATAATATAGAAAAAAGAAAAGGAGGTATGACATATGTACTGAACCTTTTTATTAATATACATATAATACTCATATATATTTATATAAATGATACTACCCAATAAATAAACCTTGGTTTCGTATATAAGTCAGTATGTACTATGAAAAAAAGATTGATTGGCATCATCATAATTTGCGCTATGATTATTTTTAGTGCAACAAGCTTTTACAGTCCAAGTTTAGCTTATTTACAACCACAAATTGAACCAATTTCAAAGGTGGAAATTGAATATCCAGCTTTTATAAAAGTAATTACTGTAAACAATCAAAAGAGGGCATTTGTATCGAGTTTTGGAAGAAACTTTGAGGGCCAAGTTAATATGATTAAGGATGTAAGCGAGCTGTTAAATAGCTCCCAAGTATCAAAGGAACGTATTACAGGGAAAATAAAGTGGCCTAATTCAGTCACTTTATGTAAAGAAAATATTGATGGTAGAACAATATTGGCTATTGCAGGAGGTTTTTTTAGACATTCACCAGTAATGCCCGACCAATCGGGAGCCATAAACCTTGTTACGATGGATAGTGGGGAAATAATACAGCATGAAATTACTAATTATAAAAGAGGCTGGTTTTATCATGAAGTACTTTGGAAGGATATGAATAATGATGGCTTATTGGATATTGTTACAGCAAGAAGTAACTTTAGCCCATTGAATCCTAATCCAAAGGGAGAGTTGATATGGCTTGAGCAGCCACAAACTGACCCTCTATCTAATAAATGGGAGGAACACATTATTACAGAGGGACCAGAGATTTACTTTGAGCTCATTGACCTAGATGGGGATGGAACTGATGAAATTATTGCAGCTGAGTCCTTTCAAGAAAAACTATGTGTCTATTGGAAAGATGGAAAGAAATGGAATAGAAAAATTATTGCTGAGGATTTAGGTGTATTATATAGTGCTAAAACAACGGATTTAAACAAAGATGGTAATTTAGATTTGTTAGTTACTAATCACGTTTCCGATGCTAGGGCAGGAGTTTTCTGTTATGAAATACCAAGTGATTTTAAAAATGCTCAATGGAAAAAGCACGTTCTATTAGAGGGTATTGAAACAAGGAAAGCTGGACCTGGTCAAGCATCACCGGGGGAAGCCATAGCATTTTATCCCACAAATGATGAGTCCGGTAAGCCCCTTATCGCCGTATCTGGAGATGGGTCTCAGCGAGTTCATCTGCTCACTCCTAATAGTCAAAACACAAGTAATTGGGAATATACCGAAAGTATTCTCTACGAAACTATTGATAGTGTAACAGGCGGCATGTGTTTTGAGGATTTAGATGGTGATGGATTTAAAGAATTATTAGTACCAATTTATGATTCCCATTATATTTGTATCATGTCCATGAAGGATTTAGTGCAAAATAAATAGGTTGAACCATTATTAGAAGTAAATGTCTAAGTTCCTTGAGTATTCCCATGAATCTAATTTAATCTTAGAAGATTAGTTTAATATTGAAGCATTAAAGGCACTATTAAAATTTTAATTTTGATAGTGCTTATTCTGTTATGTAAGAAGTAAAAGGTTTCTATAAAAAGTTATATGGTCTAGGATAAAAAATAGAATAGATGAAAAAATACTTCTATAAAATATACTAAAGTTGAAAAATAACTTCTAAAAATATATAATTATATCAAATTAAGATAATAGACGACGAGGTGTTAATTTGAAATACTTAATCGGTGTTGACGGTGGTGGAACTAAAACCCTAGGCTATATAGGGAATGATGAAGGTTTAGTTTTAGCTAAGGCTTATGGTGGGCCATGTAATTATCATTCTGTTGGGATAGATAATGTCAAATATACATTAAGTAAGTTAATAAATTTACTTTGTAGTGCTGCCAATATATGCAGTAGGGAAATTAAATTATTGTCATTAGGCCTTGCTGGAGTAGATAGGCCCTATGATAGAAGGATCATTGAAGAAGCTATATGGGAAATTGATATAAAGGATGATCTAATTATTAATAATGATGGGAAAACCTCCTTAGTAGGGGCCTTTGGCAAGGAAGAGGGTGTAATAACAGTTTGTGGAACCGGTTCAATTTCATTGGGAATAGATAGGGACAAGAAAGTAAGGGCCGGTGGTTGGGGCCATATAATTGGAGATGAGGGGAGTGGGTATGATTTTGGAGTTAAGGGTCTAAATGCAGTTATGAAATATTACGATGGAAGAGGGAAAAAGACTACTCTAAAGGACAAGATTTTAAAGGGACTAAATCTTACTAGCTGTGAAGAAATAATTGGATATGTTTATGATAAAACCAGGATGAAAACGGATTTAGCTAAGCTAGCTCCCCTTGTATTTGAAGGGGCAGAGGAAGGGGATGAGATAGCACTACAAATTATAGATGCAGGAATAAAAGGATTAGGGGAAATGACAG
>JAKSBP010000081.1 GCA_022361035.1 Clostridia bacterium | reverse complement strand
TTTCCTCCGAAGATTCCATATCTCCCTTCTCGCTCGACTTGCATGTGTTAAGCACGCCGCCAGCGTTCATCCTGAGCCAGGATCAAACTCTTAGTATAAACTGGCTTTTTTTATTGGTCTTAGGTCTTTAGCTCTAAAGCTACAAACCACCAACCAATTATCTTTTTTTTCCTTACACTGTTCAGTTTTCAATGTCCAATTTTCTCTAATTCGTCCTAAATACCGACGCTTAATATAATACCATGTTAATCCTATTTTGTCAATACCTTGAGTATTTGTTTTTATCGACAATATTTTTTGTCCTTCATAGCCTACATTGATAAAAAATAATTTTTTTGACGCTTATATAGATTATCATAATCCATTTGCCGTGTCAAATATAAATTTCTACTACATAGTGAAAGCCCTTTAAGGATTAGCTTTAAGACTTAAGAGGGGTAAATTAAAAGAGAGTTAGGTATATACCTGTACTCTCTTCACAATTTTACTAGTCTATGGGCTTCATTGTTGGAAAGAGAATTACGTCTCTAATAGACGCAGAATTAGTCAGTATCATCATCAGTCTATCAACACCTATCCCAAGTCCTCCAGTAGGGGGAAGTCCCACTTCTAATGCATTGATAAAATCTTCATCCATGGGATGAGCTTCTTCGTCTCCAGCTTCCCTCTGCTTGAGCTGGTCTTCAAATCTACCTCTTTGGTCAATAGGGTCATTTAACTCGGAAAAGGCATTAGCAATTTCCCATGTATTAGCAAATGCTTCAAATCTATTAGTAATTAGTGGATTATCAGGATTTCTTTTAGCTAATGGTGAAACTTCTACTGGATGATGTAATACAAATGTAGGTTGTATTAAATCCTTTTCACAAAATTCTTCAAATACCAAGCTTACAAGATGACCCCTCGTCATATGCTTCTCCGCATCTAAACGTAATTTATCCTTTGCAATCCTTCTAGCTTCTTCATCGGTTTCTATGGCATAAAAATTAATACCTGTCTTTTCTTCCACTAGGTCATGCATAGATACTCTTTTCCAAGGGGGCTTGAAGTCTATTTCTGTTCCTTGATAGTTTATAGCTGTAGTTCCTAGTGCTTTCTCAGCACAATAGGCCACTAGATTTTCAGTTATATCCATCATATCTTCATAGTCTTCATAGGCTGCATAAAGTTCTATACTTGTAAACTCTGGATTATGCTTAATAGATATTCCTTCATTTCTAAACATTTTACCCATTTCATAGACTTTATCGAAGCCACCTACAATAAGTCTCTTAAGATAGAGTTCATTCGCAATCCTCATCTGCATGTCTAAATCCAATGTATTATGGTGAGTAATAAAAGGTCTTGCTGTTGCTCCACCAGCAATTGTTGTTAGTATTGGAGTTTCAACTTCTAAGTATCCTCTGGCATCTAAGAATTCTCTTATAGCCTTAATTATCTTGTTTCTCTTTAGGAATGTTTCTTTGACCTCAGGATTTACTATAAGGTCAACATATCTTTGTCTATATCTTAGTTCAGTATCCTTTAATCCATGCCATTTTTCAGGCAAGACCTGTAGAGACTTAGAAAGAAGCTGTACTTCCTCTGCCCTTATTGATATTTCATCTTTTTTCGTCTTAAATACAATTCCTCTTATACCTACAATATCACCTAAATCATATGTAGTTAATACGTCATATTCTTCTTCGCCAATGGCATCTTTTCTTACATATGCTTGGATTCTTCCGTCCCTATCTAATATATCCAAGAAGCTAGCCTTACCCATGGTTCTCTTTGCCATAATTCTACCGGCTAACTTAACCTCTTTACCTTCAAATTCTTCAAAGTTGTCTTTAATTTCAATACTAAATGCTGTTCTTTGAAACTTTTCAACTTTAAATGGGTCCCTTCCAGTTTCCTGTAGTTTTTTAAGCTTTTCTCTTCTTATCTTAAGGACTTCATTAAGATTTTGTTCTTCTGACATCCTAGGATGCACCCCCCTATTAAACCATTATTTCAATTACTTTGTATTTTGTTATACCATCTGGAATTTGCACCTCAACTGTTTCTCCTACCTTACTTCCAATTAAAGCTCTGCCTACAGGAGATTCATTGGATATTTTAAGTTCGTAGGGGTCTGCTTCAGCGGAACCAACAATGGTATATTCTACTTCTTCGTCAAATTCTAAGTCCATAACCCTTACAGTTGATCCAATACTCACTTCATCACTAGATATTTGGCTTTCATCAACTACTCTTGCTTTCCTTAGTATAGTCTCAAGTTTAGCTATTCTCTCTTCTAATTGTGCTTGTTCATTTTTCGCTTCATCATATTCAGAGTTCTCACTTATATCTCCAAAAGCTAATGCCTGCTTAATTTTTTCAGCAACTTCCTTTCTCTTTACGGCCTTTAAATCATCTAATTCATCTTCTACCTTTTTTAGACCCTGTTTAGTTAAGACTATTTCTTTATCTACCATGTATTTCATCTCCTTTATGATAATATATTCAGTTTAAAAAGATTTACTTTTATACTTAATCTATAAAGTTTCCTAGAACAATTCTTATTTCCCTAATATATGTTATTTTAATAAAATTATTCTTACATTTAAATACTGAAGCTAAATCTTTCTATGGCCTAATATTATAAGCACTGGGCCTCAGTGCTTATACTTATGCGCATTATTATAATGTAGTTGTAATTTGTTGTCAAGATGTTTATTAACTTATGTTTTTTAAAATTTCAGTGCTCCAAAAGTACTATAGTCGAAAGGAGTTCTTCTATCTCATCTACATTCAGGGCTTTATTTATTTCATTTCTAATCTTAGCTGAGTTTCTTACACCCTTCAAATACCATGCACAGTGCTTTCTCATCTCTCTTATGGCTACATATTCACCCTTATTATCCACCAGCATTTGTAGGTGCTTTTTACATATATTAACCCTCTCCTCTATTGTAGGAGGTGGAAGGATTTCTCCAGTTTTAAGATAATGGGTAACTCTTTTAAATATCCAAGGATTTCCTTGTGCTCCCCTTGCTATCATTATGCCATCACAATTAGTAGTTTCCCGCATCCTTTTAGCATCTTCTACGTCAAATACATCACCATTACCGAATACAGGTATGTTTACTGCTTCTTTAACCTTCCTTATTATCTCCCAGTCAGCCTTACCGCTATAAAACTGTTCTCTAGTTCTCCCATGAACCGATATAGCCTTAGCTCCATTTGCCTCTATTATCTGAGCTACCTCTAGGGCGTTTACACTATCATGGTCCCAGCCCTTTCTTATCTTAACGGACACAGGCTTATTCGATGCATCTACCACTCTCTTTACAATCTTTCCAATTAACTTAGGATTTTTTAATAGGGCGGACCCATCACCACTTTTTACAATTTTAGGAGCAGGGCAGCCCATGTTTATGTCTAAAATATGATGATTATGTCCACTTATTTTCTCTGTAATCTCCCCCATAATTTCTGGGTCTGAACCAAATATTTGAAGTGCTACAGAGCCTTCTTCCTCTTTAATTTTCATTAATTTCTCAGTTTTCGGATCATTATAATATATGCCTTTAGCACTTACCATCTCTGTAAATAAAAGGCCGCATCCAAATCCTTTACAAATTAGTCTAAATGTTAAATCAGTAACTCCAGCCATTGGCCCTAGGGCAACAGGATTTTCTAAATCTATATCTCCTATTTTCAATATATCACCTACTTTTGCTTTAGATATTGGTTTTTATAATTGTAAAGGGTTAATTTATTACTCTTTATTCATCTCATATATTAATCTTAATCCCTCTAGGGTTAAAAATTTATCTACACAATCTATGGTTTTAGATTCCGATGCTATTAAAGTTGCTAAGCCGCCGGTTGCTATAACTCTGACTTTTTTACTTTTTAATTCTTCCTTCATTCTACTAACTAAGTAATCAACTAATCCTACATAACCATAAATAATTCCCGACTGCATACTTTGAATAGTATTCTTACATATAACTTTTTTTGGCTTACTGAGCTCTACCCTTGGTAGCTTTGCAGCCCTCTGAAATAAAGCATCACTAGATATTTTTATCCCTGGTGAAATTGTACCCCCTAGATATTCACATTTTTCAGATATGGCACAGAAAGTAGTTGCTGTCCCAAAATCAACTACCACTAGAGGTCCACCATATTTATGAAAGGCTGCCACAGCATTGACTATTCTATCTGCACCAACTTGTCTAGGATTATCATACTTTATATTTATTCCTGTCTTTATTCCTGGCCCAACTACTATGGCTTCTCTGTCACAAAATTTATAGGCCATATGCTGAAGGGAATACATAATCGTTGGAACTACTGAGGATATTATTACATCTGTAACATCTTTTAAGTTTAAGCCTTCATAGACAAACAATTGATTAACTAGCATACCCAGTTCATCGGAGGTTTTGGATTTATCGGTAGACATACGCCAATCCCTTATCAATTCTTTACCCTCATATACCCCTAACACAATATTTGTATTGCCAACATCAAAGGTTAATAACAATTCAAATCACCTACTTTATCTATTGTATATCATACATAACTGTCTATTCCTCTTACGGATACTTCTCCAGATATAACCTTTATTGTTTCTCCATTATCTTTTCTTATTACTAACTCACCATTTTTTGTTATATCTATTGCCTTTGCAATTATAGTTTCTTTTTTATTCATCACTCTAACTATTTTCCCTAGGGTAACTGATCTCTTTTTGCAAATATCTACTGTCCTTTCTAAGCTTCCAGTATTAATAAAGTCATAATATAAATCTCCAAACTCCTTTACCATGTTGATTACTATATCCTTTCTTGAAACCTCACTACCTAATACCTTTTTTATGGAAGTAGCCACATTACCTATTTCTTCTGGAAATTCATCTACATTGACATTTACTCCTATACCCACTATTACATAATTTATATTATTCAATTCTGCACTCATTTCCGTTAATATTCCACATACCTTTTTATTGTTGAGAATTATATCGTTTGGCCACTTGATTCCAACCTGTAAATTTGTAACTTTTGTAATTGCCTCGGCAGTTGCAGCAGCACTTATCTCAGTTATTTTCGGTGCTTCATTAGGGTGTATAGTTGGTCTTAATATTATAGACATTGAAATGCTTGTCCCCGGTAGAGAAGACCACATTCTTCCCAATCTTCCCCTACCTCCAGTTTGTTTTTCACTAAAGACTATTGTTCCCTCTACAGCTCCTTCTAGAGCCAGCCTTTTAGCATAATTATTTGTTGAATCGATTGTTTCAAAGTAGTATATATTGTTTCCCAGTTTTTCTTCCTTAAGTTCTATTAATAGTTCGTCCTTCGATAATATATCTGGTTCTTCTATAAGTTTATATCCCTTTCTAGATATAGACTCTATTCGATAGCCTTCTTTTTTTAAAATATTTACATATTTCCATATAGAAGTTCTGGTTACACCTAATCTATTGCTTAGCTGCTCTCCAGATATAAACTTGTTTTTATTACTTTTAAGGACTTCTAATACTTCCTTTTTCAATTTTAGCCCTCCAATAGGATATAAAATATATCACTTCATAAAATATTTACTACCTGTATCTTGATATATTTTATCATATTATGGAAGCCAATATCCATATTTAATTAAGCAAATTGTATAACTACTATATATAGTATGAACCTTGTTAAAGCAATACTATATTTATTATATAATTCTATAATTACCTTAACTATAACAAAAAACCGGTCTCCTTGACCGGTAAATAATAGAGAGTTTTGACTTTAAAATTTAAAACAGGCAAAGGCCTGTTTGAGGCTGTTAACAAACTTCCAATTTCAGCCTTCCTTAAACTTGGAAGTTTGTTAAAGCCTATCCTCTTGTTAATTTTGTTAACAAGAGGATACAGACAAAGGCCTGTTTTTTATCCAAATAATGATAATAGAACTCCCGCAGCAATAGCCGAACCTATAACTCCCGCTACGTTAGGGCCCATGGCATGCATGAGTAGGAAGTTAGATGGGTTTTCTTTTTGTCCTACTACTTGAGCAACCCTTGCTGCCATCGGTACAGCCGATACTCCCGCTGAACCAATTAAAGGATTTATTCTGCCTCCCGTCAGCTTACACATGATTGTCCCAAATATTGTTCCCGTTGCTGTCCCAACTGCAAATGCCAACAACCCAAGACCTATAATCATTAAAGTCTGTGGTCTTAAGAACTTATCAGCACTTGCTGTTGCACCTACTGTAATACCCAAAAAGATTGTTACAATATTTATCAATTCATTCTGTGCTGTCTTAAATATTCTGTCTACTACCCCAGATTCTCTGAATAGGTTTCCAAGCATTAATAATCCTAATAAACCTGTAGCCGATGGAAGTAGTAGTGCTCCTATCATTGTAACTATTATTGGAAATAGAACTTTTTCTGTCTTTGAAACTGGCCTTAATTGTTCCATTTTTATTTGTCTTTGTTCCTTTGTTGTAAATAATTTCATAATTGGCGGTTGAATAATAGGAACCAAAGCCATGTATGAATATGCTGCTACCGCTATTGGCCCTAAAAGATGGGGTGCCAATTTAGAAGTTAGAAATATGGCAGTTGGGCCATCGGCTCCACCAATGATTCCTATTGACGCTGCTTCCGGACCTGTAAAACCTAATGCTACTGCTCCTAAAAAGGTTGTAAAAATACCAAATTGTGCAGCAGCTCCTAAAAGTAAGCTTCTAGGATTCGCAATTAACGGACCAAAGTCTGTCATTGCTCCTAATCCAAGGAAAATAAGTGGAGGGAATACCCCTAGCTTAACTCCTTGGTATAAATAATATAATAATCCCCCTAATTTTTTTAGTTCTGGTAACCCGTCAGTTCCTAATTCATAGACTGGCGGCTCCATTATACCTGTTAATGGTATATTTGCAAGAAGCATTCCAAAGGCAATAGGGAGTAGTAGTAAGGGTTCATATTTCTTTACAATGGCTAAGTACAGTAATATACAAGCTATTATTAGCATAAACACTTGCTGACCGCTTATACTAGCAAATCCTGTACTTAGAAGAAAGTTTCTAATTATCTCTATAAACATTGTGCTGTCTCCCTCGCTTTCATAGTTAAATTGATAAAGTAATTAGCCTATTACTATCAAAACGTCTCCTGCGTTTACTGATGTATCTTTAGTAACATTTACTGATACTACCTTGCCACTTGCAGGTGCCATTATTTCATTTTCCATCTTCATAGCTTCTAATATTATTAATACATCACCGTTAGAAACAGTGTCCCCTACCTTTACTTTTATATCAAGTACTGTTCCTGGCATAGGTGCTGTTATGGTATTTCCGCCTGCTGGAGCTGGTGCTGCTGGTGCTGGCTTTGGAGCCGGTGCTGCTGGTTTTGGTCCTGGGGCTGGCGCTGCTGCCCTTGGAGCTGCTGCTGGTCTTGGGGCTGGTGCCGGTGCTGCTCCACCTACTTCTTCTACTTCTACCTCGTATGACTTACCATTTACATTTATATTGAATTTTCTCATTTTGAAATTCCTCCTTAAACCTGTATGATTTCTTATTTATTTAATTAATCTCACTCATAAGGATAAAACTATTTATATATTTTTCCTAGCCAATATATTTATTGACCCTAGCTACCTAGTTACATCATCATATTCATTTGGTCCATTCTACCGGCTCTTCCCCACGCTGGAGTAGAATCTGGTAGTCTTGTAATATTTTTGACTATGATATTATTGGTACTTGTGTTTAGGTTAGCTGCAATAGCTGCTGTAATCACTGCTATTAATTCTTCGTCATCCTGCTTAGCTTCGGTTATGGAAGTTTGCTCTGGTTTAGCTTCAACCTTTTTAACCACCGCTGCTTTTGGCTTTTTGTAAAACACAATCCTCATTAAATCAAGTATAAATGATAGTACTATTAAGGCTGTAAAGGTAACAGTCATCCCTAGTAAAGTTATAAATAATCCTTCTGAAAAAGTAATCGTTTCACCGAACAATCTTTCCACCTCTTTTCTCAGGCTGATATAGCCCATTTATATATGATTTATAATGGAATATTTCCATGCTTCTTAGCTGGTCTAGTCTCTCTCTTCGACTGAAGCATGTCTAAAGCATCTACTAGCCTAGGTCTCGTTGTCCTCGGCTCTATTACATCGTCTACCATCCCTCTTTCTGCTGCCTTATATGGGGTTGCAAACTCTGCTGTGTACTCCTCTATTTTCTTCTCTCTCATTTCCACTGGGTTATCGGCCTCGGATATGTCTTTTCTAAATATTATGTTTGCTGCTCCCTTTGGTCCCATTACTGCTATCTCAGCCGATGGCCATGCCAATACTATGTCTGCCCCTAGCTCCTTGTTACACATTCCTATATATGCTCCTCCATAGGCCTTCCTTACTATTAGCGTTACCTTTGGTACTGTTGCTTCACTATATGCATAGAGCATCTTTGCTCCATGTCTTATGATTCCTCCATATTCCTGGGCTGTTCCCGGTAAAAATCCTGGTACATCTACCATGTTCAGTATCGGTATGTTAAAGGCATCACAGGTTCTTATGAATCTTGCCGCCTTATCTGATGCACTTATGTCAAGACAACCTGCCAGTACCTTCGGCTGGTTTGCTATGATTCCCACTGTGCTTCCATTTATCCTTGCAAAGCATGTTATCATGTTTTGGGCAAAGTGCTCCATGTATTCGTAGTAGTCTCCACTATCCACTATCTGGGCAATTATCTCCTTCATATCATAGGGCTTGTTAGGATTATCCGGTACCATTGTGTCTAGCTCTGGTACTATCCTATTTATATCGTCTCCCGTTTCAAATACTGGGGC
>JAKSBP010000426.1 GCA_022361035.1 Clostridia bacterium | reverse complement strand
CTCTTTTGAAACACATATACGGAAATTATATATATCTATATATTTAAAAGGTCTATAATTTCCTATGTGTTATAAAAATCGCTCTAAAGGAAACCTCAGTTCCTGCTTTCGTTTATTAAGTTTGTTAGTCACTCTTCTATATATTTATGCCATAGCATATCTTTCTCTTGTCCTTGTAAATCCTAAAACTTTTTCTTTGATAAGGTCTAGTCTTCCTATAAAGCTGCCCATAAATAATAGGATTAACCAGTCATAGATACCTAGTGGACATGTGCTGAAAAGAGCTGCTAGAGGCGGTATATAAATACTACCTATAAGAATCAAAGATGATATTGCTACAGAGGGAAGAACATATTTATTTTTTGTAACTGTATTTTCTCTACAGTCAAACACATGGAACATTTGACTTGTAACTATACTTGCATATGCTAGGGTACGAGCCTTAATAAGATTTCCTGTAAATATATAGGTACCAGCAAATAATCCAAATGCACTAAGTCCTATTAAGAATCCCCTTGATAGAATCTTTTTCAAAAGAGGTTTATCAAATATACTTTCCTTACCATCCCTTGGCTTTTCACTCATAGACTTATGATAGGGAGGTTCTACACCAAGTGCTAATGCTGGTATGCCTTCTGTAACTAAATTTATCATTAAAATCTGACTTGCTATTAAAGGTGTTGGTAATCCAACTAAGGATGCAGCTAGTATGGCAAGGACTTCTCCTATATTTCCCGATAAGACATAGCGAATAAATTTCTTCACATTTCCACTTATTCCCCTGCCCTCCTCTATGGCCTTTACAATTGTAGTGAAATTATCATCAGTAAGAACTATGGAAGCAGCTTCTCTGGTTACATCTGTTCCATTACGTCCCATAGCGATTCCAATGTTAGATTCTTTAATTGCTGGAGCATCATTCACTCCATCTCCAGTCATTACAACTATATGACCCTTCTTTTTCAAAGCTTTAACTATTCTTAGCTTTTGATGGGGAGAAGTTCTTGCATAGATAACGACATCATCTATGACATCTAATAATTTTTCATCGGATAGGGCATCAAGTTCTTCTCCCGTAAGTACTTTTCCACCCTTATCAAATATATTGATGCTATGTCCTATGGAGACAGCAGTTTTTTTGTGATCACCGGTTATCATTATAACCTTTATTCCTGCTCTATGACACTTTTTAATAGATGTTTTAACACCAAGTCTAGGAGGATCAATCATACCAGTTACTCCGACAAATATCATATCCTTTTCTATCTCTGAATCCTTTTCTGGTATAGAGTCTATCTCCTTATAGGCAAAGGCTAAAACTCTCATGGCTTCATCAGCCATAATATTAATTTTTCTTTTAATCTTTAGCCTATCTTCTTTAGTCATATCTCTTATGATATTACCGTCAAGTATTTTAGTACATTTAGATAGTACTACATTTGGTGCACCCTTCATATTTACAGTATTGTTTTTAGATGAATCCTTGCAAATTACAGTCATCTTTTTCAGTTCTGAATCAAAGGCAAATTCCTTAACCCTCGTATAACACTTAAAATGGTCTAAGCTTAACTTAGCTTTTTGTGCTAATACTAATAATGCTCCTTCCGTTGGGTCACCAATGATTTCGATATTATTTTCTTTACTAATTTCATATGAGGCATTGTTACATAGACCAGCAATAGTAATTAACATTTTTAAATCTTTTCTATCTGTAGGGTTTATAATTTTATTTTTATAATAAATATCTCCTTCGATTTTATTACCTTCACCAGCTACTTTATAATCAGAGTTTAAGGTGCTTACGTCTGTAACAGTCATTTGACCAGTTGTTAAGGTTCCTGTTTTGTCAGTACATATTATATCGGCACAGCTCAGTGTCTCTGCACAAGGAAGTTTCTTTATAATCGCACCCTTTTTAGCCATCCTCTGTACTCCAAAGGCCAATGATATAGCTAATACTGTGGTAAGCCCTTCAGGTATTGCGCCTATTGCAAGACTCACACCAGTTCTTATCATTTCTAGAATCGGTTGTCCTGCAAATAATCCACTTAATGTGACTATAGCCGATATACCTACACATCCCCAAGTAATAACCTTAGCCAATCTATCCAAATCGATTTGTAGTGGGGTAAGCTCCTCACTACTTTCATTTAACATCTTAGCTATCTTTCCCATTTCAGTATTCATTCCAGTTTGAACTATTACTGCCCTTCCATTTCCTTTAACCACATTAGTACCCATGAATACCATATTTTTTCTTTCAGCTAGGGGAACATTTGAAGCATATTTTATTTTATAGGATTTCTCAACTGCTTCTGATTCACCTGTGAGGGATGCTTCTTGTACTTTTAAGTTTGAACTGCTAATCAATCTTGCATCGGCTGGAATTATATCTCCTGATTCAAAGCAAATAATATCACCAGGGACTAAATTTCTTGAAGCAATCATCTGTAACTTTCCATTTCGAATAACCTTTGAGGTAGGAGATGAATATCCCTTTAAGGCATCAAGGGATTTTTCAGCCTTATAGTTTTGCCATACCCCAAGTATTGCTTCAACTACAACTATTACTAAAATCGTTACTGCGTCTGCAACTTGCCCTAAAAATATAGATACGCCACTGGCTCCCAGTAAAATTTTCATAATGAAACCTTCAAATTGCTCTAAAAACATAGAAATTATTGTCTTTTTCTCTTTTTTTTCAAATTCATTAGGACCAAACTTTTCTAAAATCTGTTCAATCTTTTTTTCACTTAACCCCTTTTCTACATCTGTTTTAAGTATTCTTTTTACTTCACCTATAGACATTTTATACCAATCGTCATCGGTGGCTTTTTTAAGAGCTTTATGCTTATATTTTGGGTTGAACTTGACCTTATTGACAGTATCATATTTTATCTGCAAAGGCTGTGTTATTGACATTCCTTTACTATTTGTTGATGCAGCACTTTTAATCATTTCCCTATTCTGCTCATCAGCAAATCTATAACTTTTTATCTGTGAATCTACTTTACATAAAATCTTTTCAGAAGATATTTTTTTACAATCATACTTTATAAGGAGAGATTTAGTATAAATATTGACCCTAACACATTCAATCCCTTCTATACTAATTAATGACTTTTGCATACTATGGGCAAGATAAGGATTTTTATACAAATCCATAATCTTCAACCTCAATCGACCTGGTATAGCTGTTACTAATAAAGCTTGCCTCATCTAAATTCCTCCATAGCTCTAAAACACTTTTTCACTATTATTAAATAATTTAGTATTTTTTATTCATATTTTTTAAGAGCTTTTCTCGAAATATGTAGCAGCTTTTTACACAGATTTAACACTTTCCTAAACATCTCTTAACATAACTTTACTATCATAATAGGGTAATGATTTTTAATAATAATTTAAGGTGAATTTTATGATTATATCAAATTCTAATATATACGAACTTACTAATAATATTAATTCATATATAGATAATAAGACGGCTAAATACTTCTCTAATATTGAAGTTAAGCTTTTAAATTATCTACATAAATATGGTCGTATTTATGATGTTCAAAAAAAAGATATTATAAATAAAGTATTTAATAATAAGGATTTCCATGCTTTTATTTCAGACTTAATAAAAGAAATAGATGATTTATTAATCCAAAATCATATTGATTTATTCAAGAAACAATTTAATTTAAATGTTGATTCTCTTTCAGAGTTTAATTTAAACTCTCATCTTTTGAACGAATATAGATTTTCATATTTCTTAGGAAAAATTATTGAAAAAAATATAGATCAGGTAATAGGCAACTGCTTTTCTAATAGCATATTAGAATACCTTTGGGATAAAATATTATCTGCTGATACAATTCTATCCTTTGCAAATCTGTCAAGTGCTAGTTTTAACAAAAGGCATAGTATGGATATAGAAAGACGGGTTAAGGGAATATTAATTAATTTGAAAATTAAATTTAAAAATGACTTGAAATCACAAGTCTATGAGTATATATCACTTATACAAAGAAATAATCTTAAAACTGCATAACTCCCCCCTTTAAAATATATTTTAAAAAAATAGCTTTGAATTTTCAAAGGTCTTTTTTTTGTTATATTACCTATTAAATATGTTAATACTATTTTTTGATACTAAAAATAATGTTAAATTTACGTTAAGTATAGATGAGTGATTGAGAATGTTAACTTACTACAGCAACCACTGAGAATCCTTTAGGCTCATGCTATAAATCTGTTTTTAAATAGGTAGTAGAATGTAAAACAAATTTATAAAAATCGCTCTAAAGGAAACCTCAGAGGCTGCTTTCGTTTATTAAGTTTGTAACTCACACATCTATATTATCAACTGGAGGTGAATTCATGG
>JAKSBP010000367.1 GCA_022361035.1 Clostridia bacterium | reverse complement strand
TTCCATGCATTGGGGGATGGAAAAACATATGACTAAGAGTATTTTAGAAATAATCCAATTGAAAATAAGAGAACTACAAAAAAACTTAATGTTATTAAAAATATCAACTATATAAATGCTTGGATAGAAAAAAAGTATTAGACTTTAATATATAAATATAATTTTTACAGCTAAGGTCACTGAAGGCAATCGGTGGCCTTTTTAATTAATAGCATCCAGAGAATATAAATGTATTCTTAATGTAACATACCCTGGGGGAAATTTGGTATACATGGTACCAACAAGCCTGATTCCATAGGATTTGCATCCTCCCAGGGGTGTATACGTATGAGAAACAAGGATGTGGAAGAACTATATAGTATTGTAAAGACAGGTACACCTGTAACTATTTGGGGAGGGACCTTTGGACCCTTTGGAAATGGGTTTAGAGCCCTTAGACCAGGAGATAGGGGTTCCGATGTATATGAGATTCAGAAAAGAATGAAGAGGCGGGGGTATTATCCCCTATATGTGGATGGGATATATGGAGATGGAATGAAAAAATATGTAATAAAATTTAGAAGGGATAGGGGATTAAGGGTGACCCATAATATAGACTCACAATTTTATAAAGCTCTGGGAATTGAACTGTTTGAATAGATATAAATGTCAGGATTCTTAATATTTTAATGAAAAATATTCCAGATTTATGATAAAATATATATAACTTACTCCACACATGGAGATAGTTTAAGGGATTAAGGGTAAAAGCTTTAAATTATTTATAGAAATGTATAATAAAATTAGAGTAATAAATAAAGTATATATGAATAAAGACCTTGTAAATTAGTGTATGACCTACTATTTATCAAGGTTTTTATAATCAAGCAGGTAACTAAAGATACTTAAAAATCGTAAAACCAATAGATAAGGTAGGCTATAAAATGAAAATATTATTGGTATCAGATGCAGAATCAAAGTTTATCTGGGATTATTTTCAACCCGATAAATTTAAAGATATTGATTTGATGATCTCATGTGGTGATATGAAGCCCCAATATCTTTCTTTTTTAGTAACCATGATAAAGGCTCCCCTCTATTACGTTCATGGAAATCATGATGATATATATTTAAAAAGGCCCCCCGAGGGATGTTATTGTATAGATGGTAAAGTCGTTAAGTATAAGGGTATAAAAATCTTAGGATTAGGCGGCAGTATAAGATATAAGAATGGTATATTCCAGTATACTGAAAGGGAAATGAATATGAGAATCCTAAAGCTTAAGCCCTATTTATATCTAACTGGAGGCTTTGATATACTGGTTACTCACTCACCAGCCAGGGGTCTAGGTGATGGTGATGATTATTCTCACCAAGGTTTCAAGGGCTTTAATAGATTGATAGAAAAATTTTCACCTAAATACCATTTTCATGGACACCAGCACCTTACGTATGGAAGGCAAAAAAGGGTGTTAAAATACAATGAAACTACTATTATTAATGGATATGAATACTACATATTAGACTATTAAAAAGTAAAAAGCTATATTAGCTGCTCAGTTAATATAGCTTTTTTTGTTAACAAGAGCATAGTATATATATACGCCATTAAAAATCAATAAATGAAAGTAGACTCTGAGTCTTCCTTTTAAATCTTCATGAGGGACTCTTTTATAAATCTGTTTAACCCTTACCCCCTATTCAATAATTTCAACATTATCGACAAACCAGTCCATATTAAGTGTCACATCACTAATTGCGATATCTCCTGCCTTTATTCGTTCATTACCCTCATTATCAAATATTGGCCCTGTAAAGGGATGGAATTCCTTACTTATGAT
>JAKSBP010000036.1 GCA_022361035.1 Clostridia bacterium | reverse complement strand
TTTTTTCATTCTTTCTTAATTAATGATGGACTCACCTCAGAAAAAGGCGATTATTTTATTAGTTTTGACGGAGATTTCAATAGTAGTTTATATAATAAGCTAATGAAAAAGTATGACTTGCCTATTCTCTATGAGTGGATTGATTACATCAAAGATATGCTGTTTAAAAGAAACTTACTGTATGAATGCAACTTTTGGTCTGATACAGTTAGAAATACAAGTGCAAAGGGAAAAATGTTCAAAAGTGATAACTGGAAAGTCTATGGAATTAGATTTAATAATAATGAGCTTAAGAATATAGTATCCTTTGGTCTTAAGTCCAAAAATATCTGTATTTCACCAAACAAACAGAAGAAGCTTCAGTTCCATAATCTTGATGAATACTACACAAATTATGGACACACTGCAGTTGAAAATCTTCTTAAAAAAATAAATCCACTAACAGAGCTAAAGGGAACTGTAGATATAATCACTAAAAAGAAAACACCTTTTCCAAAGCAGGCCATGATAATTAATGGGGCTGTAGAGCTTCTTAAAGAAAGCTCCTATTGTATCATCAATGGTGGCATGGGAGTTGGTAAAACCTTAATGTCTTCAATGATTAGTGATAAGTATCATCAAGATAGAATTAGAGAAGTTTTTAAGATTGATTCCCTTTCTGAACTTACTCAAAAAAGTGCCTACAGGACAATAGTTATGTGTCCTGGACACTTAACAGAGAAGTGGAAAGAGGAAATTGAAATCGAAATTCCTTTGGCAAAGGCAGTTATAATAAATAAATTTGAGCAATTAATAGAATTAAAAAATAAAAAAAATATTTTGCCAAAGACCAAAGAATTCTATATTATTAGTAAAGATTTTTGTAAACTAAGTTATCAAAAAAGGCCTGCTCCTTTTAAAAGAGGGAGGAGAAGAGTAAAAAGGGTTTCTTGTGAAAGCTGTAAGTGTGACTCAACTTTGCACTATTATAAAACAAAGGGAAGTATTTGTCCCGAGTGTAATAAAGATGCATTAAAGCTTAAAGATTTAGGGTACACAGTAACTGGGTGGATATGTCCAGATTGTGGTGAAGTAATATATCCAAATATTGCTAAGTTAAAGCTTGATAAACAAGAACATAAAAATATACATGAGCCCTTAGGTCTTTTTGATTTTATAAATCAAAATTCAAAGAATTCTTTTTGCCATAATTGTAACTCAGAGCTTTGGACTCCACATCTTAAAAACTTGGAAGGAAGAGGAGAGTTTTCACAATGGGTTAAGAAGAAGGAAAATTCATGGATTAGGATATCCCACTATAGAAATAAGTCAAAGAAGGGTAATGTTAGTGTCTGGGTACCGAAGCATTATTTAAAAAATTATCTTTTTGAAAATGAGATACAGGATGATGAATGGAGTTATGTTCTATATTCAGGTGCTAGAAAATATGCACCGTCTCTTTATATCAAAAAATATTTAAAAAAGTTTTTTGACGTTGGAATATTTGATGAGGCACATCTTTATAAGGGAGGGAATACAGCACAGGGCCATGCGTTTCATATGCTTATTATGGCATCTAAGAAGCGTAAAGCTTTAACTGGTACAATAGCCGGCGGTGTGGCTTCCCACCTCTTTTATCTATTATTTCGACTGGACTCTAAAAGAATGATAGAGAGAGGTTACAAATATGAAGATGAATATAAATTCGCTAGAGATTATGGTGTGGTTGAAACAAGCTATATCTATGATAGTGAAGATGAGTATTATAATTCTTCATCAAAGGGAAGAAGAACTGGCTCTCCTAAAATAAAAGCCGGTATTAGTCCACTTATCTATCCTCATTTTTTAATAGATAAAACCCTCTATTTAGATCTCACAGATTTAGCAGCATTTCTACCGGATCTTATTGAGGAAACTATTTTAGTTGACATGCCAGCTCTCTTACTTAGCGAGTATTTTAGAGTGTTAAACTCATTTAAAGAACTATTGAGAGAAAAGGGAGGAAAGAAATTATTGTCAACAATGCTTCAGACACTGTTAGCTCTTCCAGATAAACCCTTTGGACTAGGGAAGATTCTGCATCCGGAAAGTGGAAGAGAGGTAGTTTCTCTTCCAGAATTAGATAGGCATATCCTTTATTCCAAGGAAGAACACATGATAAAAATAATTAATAAGGAACTCAAAGAAGGGAGAAGAAGCTTCGTTTATACTGAGTATACAGGCGGTGGAGAAAAGGACAATACTAAAAGGCTTAAAAAAATAATAGAGGATAATTGTAATTTAAAGGGCCAAGTTGCCATTCTTAAATCTAATTCTCCAAGTGCATCTAAAAGAATGGGATGGATTAAGAAAAAGGCAAAGGAAGGGTATAAGGTTATAATATCAAACCCCAAATGCGTTGAGACTGGTCGTGTGCTCGTAAGTGCATAGTATTCATCATGTACGTGGACATTAGAAATTGTGGCAATAGCAAGCCGCTGGTTTAAAATATCAAGGAATAACATTCCAAACAAACCAATACCAATCAACTTTATCTCAAGGGAAACCGATGGGGGAGTGTAGCATGTTGATAAAGCCATAAGTCAATCAAACTATCAAGATTGCAACTGATTGGCGAGGTATATCAGATTATGAGGATAAAGGCTAGACTGCTTGAAGAATAGTCCAAGGTGTGATACTCGACACACTGACAAAAGATAGTTGTTATGTCAGGTAGCATGGAACACATCCAGAGGCCGGGGGTGTCGTTCGTGATATTCATGCTTGCCAACCACAATAAGTGGTAAAGGACGAAAGTTCTATCCTACAAAACTGAAAGCTGTTTCTAATGTACTAAGCGAGGATTACCTAAGTCAGAATGCTTATTTTATATCCCCAATATATATATGAGTTTACCGGGGCGTAAGCCAAAAAAATATATTGGAGGTAAGCTATGAGTTACTATAAAATTACTGTTACTTTTAGAGCTGCTTCAGGAGCAGGAGAAGAAGACTTTGTGCAATACGAGGACACAGTATGCAGAGGACTGGCTGTATGCTTAAAAACTGCAAATTCAATGTTTAATCGTATGTTGCAGGAAAATCCATTGGACGAATTCACTGATGTACTTATTGAGAAAGCGAAATTTGTTGATAATGTATTGGTTATTGATAAAGAAGTTTTCTATGCATATCGAGAATACGGTAAATACAAGATTATCCACATGGACGATTCTGTTAAACGTTGTATAAAATCAAAAAAATAAGCTATGAGTAATGCCGGAAGGTGATAAATGTCAAAGCGAAAGCCAAGACAGATGACTCTGAATATCTGATATGGTAACGGAGTTGTTATAGTAGTCCGAGACAGGGAAAGCCTGTTACATGGCGAAGAACAACAGTTTACTTATTTAACATTGATAAAGGAGGTCGCGTGAGGCGATGAGAAAACCAATAGATGTGTTAAACAGTCTGAAATATCATGCAGATGATTCTTCTTATAAATACAAAAGGCTGTATCGAAATTTTTATAACCCTGGATTTTATTATCAAGCTTACTTGAATATTCAGAGTGGTCAAGGAAATATGACATGTGGAGTAGATAGTCAAACCATTTATGGAGTGAGTCAAAACCGTATAGAATCCATAATCAGTAAAATGAAAGATTGCTCGTATCGCCCCACTCCAGCTAGAAGGGTATGCATCCCCAAGGCAAAAGGTAAACATAGGCCACTTGGAATACCTTCCTTCAATGATAAACTCATACAGGAAGTATGCCGGATGCTCCTTGAAAGCATTTATGAACCTACATTTTCAAACCTTTCACATGGTTTTAGACCTAATCGAAGTTGCCATACGGCAATGCTTTCGATAAGGCAACAATTTAAGGAGACAAAATGGTTCATAGAGGGTGATATAGTAAGTTTTTTCAATAACATTGACCACCATGTACTAACTGATATTTTAAGGGAGCGTATACGTGATGAGCAATTTATTGCTCTTGTATGGAAGTTTTTAAAGGCTGGCTATATGGAATTTCAATCTTTTCAGAAAACATATTCTGGTACACCACGAGGCAGTATCATAAGTCCTATTCTTTCCAATATTTATCTCGATAAGTTAGATAAATATATGGAAGAATACATTTCTTCTTTTAATGAAAGAAAAATGACCATTTCAAAAGTTCATGAACTGGATAATGCATTAAACAAAGTTCCTTCGATTATGGCTATGGATGATAATTTCAAAAGACTTAGTTATATGAGATACGCTGATAACTTTCTATGTGGTGTAATAGGTAAAAAGGAAGACGCAGTAGCTATTAAAACAGATATTGCCAATTTCCTTAACTCTAAGCTTCATTTAGAATTGTCGAATGATAATAGACTTATTACCCATGGAAAAGATAAAGTTAAATTCCTAGGATTTGAGATTTTTGTGAATGAGAGCTATGGTCGTACTGCTCGAAAATTTAATGGCCTTATCAAGATTTATGTACCAAATGTTAAATGGGTAAAGAGGCTTCAGGAATATGGTGCCCTTAAAATCAAATATGTGGATGGAAAAGAAATATTTGAACCGATTCACAGAAATTATATGGTCAATAATGATGACCTAGAGATATTAAACCAGTTTAACAGGGAAATATGTGGAATGTACAATTATTATAGGATTGCAGATAATGTATCTGTACTCAATAACTTCTATTATGTGATGAGTTACAGTATGTATAAAACATATGCAGCTAAATACAAAACACACATAAGTTCCATTAGAAGAAAATATGGAGTAAAGAAATTTGCTATCCCATACATTAATGAAGCTGGTAAAGAATGCAAGGCATATTTCTACGACAAAGGATTTAGGGTTAATCGAAAGGTAAAAGAGCCTAGAAAAGTTGATTTAATGCTTGAATTGCTATGATAGATTGAATGTTGGAACTTTATAGGCCAATATATTATTAATCAGTTTTTTTATTTATAAGGAGGTTACTATGTCAAAATATATTTTTGAAAATAACTGTGATGAGTTTTCCTATTCAGTAGAGGTTGAGTTAACAGATGCTGAATTTGCAGCTGTCAGGAAAGTTGTGGAAGCTCTCAATAAAGGATTCTGGGAGTTTTATGAGGGAGCATCTCATCTAAATGTATATGATGAAAACAAGGACATGATACTTTCTGCCTTTGATAAAGACTGGAAGTAAATGGAGAGCCGGATACATGGAGACATGTACGTCCGGTTCGGAGGGGGGTTCTTGGAAATCTGTCATAGTAATATGATAAGGCACTGGGTTCCTACCCTACTCGATTTTATCTTTGAATATATGGGAGTTACCTATAATTACCCAACTATTATTTTCAATCAAATAGGATATAACCTATTTACCTTATGGCAAGCTGCTTGCCGTCATTATAGATTGAATCAAACCAAAGAGTGCAGAACCTTCTATATGGCATATAGACGTACCCTTCAAGAGGAAGCTTTAAAGCTAATGGCAGAGAAAAAAGTATCGACAGCAGCTATCCAAGGGCAGTTTTCAGCTGAAGGGCTTGCTGCTATGGCTCAAGGAGTTGACTCTAGGGTTAGACTGGCCCAATTTCTTAGTGATAATTCTTCTACTGTTAAAGGCAGCATTGAAGAGATGTTTGAGAAAATTAACGCTGCAAATAAAATTGAGCTTTCTGAAGACGATAAAATCTTTTTAGATAATCTTAAAATCCCTAAGGATGATAATTTTGAAGATCTAATTACAGATATAGATAGTAATCTAATAGATAATGATATATTTGAGCTGTTAAATATAACAGAATGTAATAAGTATCCTAAGGAGGATGTCTCAGAAACTGAAAGTTCTAGTACATTAGATTCACTTAAACTTTTCGATAATATGCCAGGCAGTATACATGAATTTGCTACTGTTGTAGAGGACGGTTCTCCAGATTCTGTAATTGTAAAAGAGAATGATTTAGATTCCAAAAAGGATGTGATAATAATTACTGTCGATAGCTCACAAAACAATAAAAAATCTAAAAGAAACAAAAGGTCACTTAATGGTCAATTATCTATTAATTGGCTTTAATTATTTTTTTGAGGGAATTTGTTTAAATTTTATTAAGGAGGAAGATATATGTCTAAGATTAATGTTGAAAAGGGAAGAATTATAGATGCTTTAAGCAAGGTATCGGATTCCATTGATACAGGAAAAGATGCTAAGGCTACCAAGGGTATTTTAATTGAAAGTGATGGTAAGAGTAAATTAACATTTATTACTACTAATATTCAAACAACATCAATAAAGACCATTAATGCTAAGGGTTCTCAGATGAAATTTTTAATACCTGGTAAGGAGTTTTGTGATTACATCAATAAAGTGTCTAAACTTAATTTTGAGGAATTTGAATTCGAAAAAAAAGATAACAACATTACAATAAAATGTGGTGACGTTTGCCAGACTAAAATGCAGCTTTTAAAAGTAAATGATTTTCCAAAAATCAAAGAAGATGACTCAAAGGTTATAGATTTAAAAATTAAAGAAAAAAGTCTTAAGGAAGGTATTAAATATACTACCTTTGCAGCATCAGGTGAAAAGGAAGGAACGGCACTCCTTCTTAGGACAGTTCATTGGGAATTAATAAGAGAGAAAAAGGAAGATGAACTTTATGAAAAATTGATTATGGTTTCAACTAATGGACATAGAGTTGCTCTTATGGAACTTGATGTAGAAAAGGTTAATGAAAGTCTAGAGGGGATACTAAAGACAAATATCCCAATATCATCTTTAAATCTAATAGCTAAGGAGCTAAGTATAAGTAGTGATGAAGAATGCAAAATTGCGATTGGGGATAAATTTGTAACTCTTTATAAAAATGATGGAAGCACTTATCATATGAGGGTTATGGAGGGTGAGTATATAAATTACAGAAAAATAATTCCCAGTCAGAATGATTTTAAAACTCATATGCAAATTGGAGTCAATGAACTTCAAAATGCAGTAAATGTTTGCAGCATTTTTAACTTTTTACTTAAATTTGAGTTAATTGACGAGAAATTAAAATTATCTTCCAAAAACAAGGATAAGGAAAATCAAACAAAGATAGAAGTAAATGTTACTCAAAGAGGCGAACATATTACTCTATACTTTGATTCAACTTATCTAGATGTAATAAAGATCATTGACACTGAAGAAATTTTAATGAGTTTTATTGAACCGCTAAAACCTGCTCTTATTAGACCAGTTCAAGGCCTAAAATTTATGTATTTAATTCTTCCAATAAATCCAGAAAAAATGTAAGTATTTAGACGGGGATAGGGTAACCTATCCCCTATCTAATTATTTGCTACTTTTTATCTTTATTATGAAAAATATAATGATGATAAAAAGTAGCAAATAAGAAAAGATAATTTTACATGAAAATATGTTGACGTTTTTTTAATTCGTTTGCAATAATGAATTAAAATGTAATGTGACTGTTTAAAGGAGGTGGGAAATGCAGGCTTTAATAAGATTTATAGCACTTTTTTACATATCTAAGAAAGGGGACTAAGTAATATGAAAAAATATTTTTTATTATTAATAGTTATAATAGTGGTCTTTAATATGTTTGCATTACAAAGTTTTGCCAACAGGTCTAAAGATCCATCCAAGCAAGATCCAACCGAATGGATGGATGATATAAGGGATGATGGCATTTTCGATGATTTAAATGATACGGCAAAGAGTGTCGGTTATTCTGGTTACACTCTTGCTCAGCTACTTGGCAGAATAGTACTACAAATTGTAGGCTCTATAATTGCTGTTACCTTTATGTGGAAGAAGAAATCTCAGGATGTCAAAGAATCTAAGGAATGGCTTGGTAATGCAGCGAAAGGAGCCCTTCTGCTATTTGGACTAAACTTCCTTATAGGAATACTATTTGACATAGCTTTAAAGATTGGTTAATAATTATCTTTAAATTAAAGTAGCCGGTATATGAATTGCTTTCAAAAAGGAGGTTTTACTGTGCTTAGACAAAGGGGAACCTACGAAATACCCAGAAAATTTTCTGGTGAAAATAGATTTTTTAAACTTACCATCAAGGGATTAGTATATACACTCGCTGGTATAGCTATATGGGTTTTTATGTATAAAATATTAAGTCTGGT
>JAKSBP010000348.1 GCA_022361035.1 Clostridia bacterium | reverse complement strand
TAAAGGACAAGATTTTAAAGAGACTAAATCTTACTAGCTGTGAAGAAATAATTGGATATGTTTATGACAAAACTAGGATGAAAACGGACTTAGCCAAGCTAGCTCCCCTTGTATTTGAAGGGTCAGAGGAAGGGGATGAGATAGCACTACAAATTATAGATGCAGGAATAAAAGGATTAGGGGAAATGACAGAAACAGTTATAAGACAGCTAAACTTTAGAGAAAATAAAACTGTATTATCAATTGATGGGGGAATTTTAAGAAATGTATCCCTTGTAAGGAATAGGTTTATGGATGAAATGAGAAGGCGAATCAAGGGTATAGAAATAGTTTATCCAATATTCGATGGTGCTGTTGGAGCCCTTATTTTAGGATGGAATAAATTAGAGGTTAAATATTCAATAGAGGATTTGAAACAACAGATGAAGGGTGTGAAAGCTTATGGATAAAGACATCTTAGCTAAGATAAAGCAAGGTTTTGAGACATTTAGACCCTCGGAAAAGAAAATTGCAAAATTTATTTTAGATAATCCCAGTGAAACGATTCAGCTTTCAATTATAGACTTAGCAAAAAAGGCTTATACAAGTGAAGCAAGTATAATTAGATTTTGTCGGGCCTTAGATATAAAGGGCTTTCAAGATTTAAAATTGGCTATATCGGCAGATATCTCAAAAACGGCTAATACTAAAAGAGTCATCCATGAAAAAATCGAAAAAACTGACTCTCCCCAGGAAATATTCGATAAAATTTCAATTGGCAGCATTAAGGCGATCGAGGACACTAAAAAGATGATAGATATATTAGAGCTAGAAAGGGCAATAGATGAAATTATTAAAGCAGAAAGAGTATATCTATACAGTGCAGGTGCTTCGTCTATTGTTGCCCTAGATGCCCAATATAAGTTTACGAGAATAAATATACCTACGGTTATGTACTTCGATAATCATATACAGCTCACAACCTCTGTTCATTTAGGGCCTAAGGATGTAGCAATTGGCATTTCAAATTCTGGGAAAACTAAGGATGTGGTAGACGCCCTTAGGATTGCAAAGGAAAAGGGGGCCACGACAATCAGCATAACCCAATATGGAAGGTCACCCATTCTAAATGTATCGGACATTGTACTGTTTACTGCCAGTGTAGAAAGTAATTTTAGAAGTGGAGCAATGGCATCTAGAATAGCCCAGTTAAATATCATTGACAGCCTTTTCATGGGAGTAGCTTGTAGGAGATATGATGAAGTAATAGAATATTTAAATATGACAAGAGAGGCAGTTGCCAATAAGCAATATTAGTATAAAGGAGAGGTAGAATGGCTTATGAATTAAATAATATGATTACTGAGGCACCTAATATAAACACCTATGATATAGATACCAAAAGCCCCTATGAAATCCTTAAGCTAATGAATGAAGAGGATAAAAAGGTTACCTGGGCCATAGAGCAGGAATTACATAATATAGCATTAGCTGTAGAAGCGATTATAGAAGCTTTTAATAATAATGGAAGGCTCATATATATGGGTGCTGGCACAAGTGGAAGATTGGGCCTCCTTGATGCTGCCGAATGTCCACCTACATTTAGCACACCTAGAGAGCAGGTAATAGGCCTTATTGCAGGGGGAAAGGGAGCGGTAGTTAATGCTGCTGAAGGAGCTGAAGATTGTCTAGATTATGGGAAAAAAGACCTTGAAAATATTAAACTTACAAATAGAGATATAGTTGTTGGAATTACCGCAAGTGGTAGGACTCCCTATGTAATTGGAGGATTAAATTATGCTAAGGAAATAGGAGCTAAAACCATTTCAATTAGCTGTAATCCCAATGGAAAAATTAATGAAATGACAGATATTACAATCTGCCCTGTGGTGGGTCCTGAGATATTGACAGGATCAACAAGGTTAAAGGCGGGAACTGCTCAGAAATTAGTTTTGAATATGTTATCCACAGCTTCCATGATAGGAACTGGAAGGATTTATAAAAATCTTATGATAGATGTTAGTCCTACTAATGAAAAATTAGTGGAGAGGGCTAAAAGGATTATTATGATGGCCACTGGTGTTGATTATAACCAGGCTGAGGCAGCATTAAAAAGTGCGGAAAATAAACCTAAAGTAGCTGTTGTAATGATAATGACCGGATGCTCTTATAAAGAGGCGTTAATAAAAATCGATGGGGGAAATGGTTTTATTCACAGAGCTGTAGGAAGGGGGAAATAGGATGAAAAAGATTTTATTAGTGTGTTCAGGTGGGATGTCTAGTGCAATTGTAGTTAAGTCTATTGAAGGAGAGGCAGCTAAAAGTAATCTAGACTTAATAGTAAAAGCCATAGGCAGTGGGGAATATGAGGATGAAGTGGGAAATGGATGGGATATTGTACTAGTGGCTCCACAGATAAGACATCGTATGAAGGTATTTGAAGGGAGAGCTAAGGAACTTAATATTCCCATTTCCGTAATGGCACCTATGGAGTACAGTCCTATGGGAGGAAAAAAGCTTATTGAAAAAATAAGAAATATGTTTTAAGGGGGATTATTGTGGAGAAATTTTTCGAGTTTATTGAAAAGGTTTTAATGCCGCATATGACTAAAATTTCAGAGCAGAGGCATCTAAGGGCTATTCGTGATGGTATAGTATCAACAATTCCATTGATTATAGTGGGAAGTTTCTTTTTAATAATAGCATTTCCACCGATACCGGCCTTAGCTGACTTAGTTAAGCCTAATATTGGGAAGATACTATTCCCCTTTAGATTGACGATGGGAATGATGTCATTATATGCTTCATACGGGATTGGCTATAGCTTGGCAAAGTCCTATAGGCTTGATGGAGTATCGGGGGGAATACTCTCTATGGCAGCTTTTTTGATGACCTCTGTACCACAAGCTGTAGAAGGAAGTGGATGGATGCTTCCCATGGATTCCTTGGGTGGAAGCGGTATGTTTGTTGCAATTATAATGTCCATATTTGCAGTTGAAATCTTGAGATTTTTACAAAATAGAAAAATTATGTTTACTATGCCAGAGGGTGTTCCCGAATCTGTAGCAAGGTCTTTCGAAGCATTAATACCGGCTACTGTGGTTCTAACTATTGTATGGATTATTAGACATTTAATAGAATTTGATATACAAAGATTTATAATGGATTTATTTAAGCCCTTAGTTTATGCTGGTAATACTTTACCTGGGGTTTTAGTTCCTATTTTACTTATTACATTCTTGTGGTCGGCAGGTATACATGGAGTTTCAGTTGTTGGAGCCATAGCTAGACCTATATGGCTTGTCCTTCTTAACCAAAATATGAAAGCTGTTACAGATGGAGCTAAGGTTTTACCCAATATAGGACCGGAACCATTCTTTCAATGGTTTGTATGGATTGGAGGGTCAGGAGCAACCTTAGCCCTTGTACTATTATTTTTAACATCTAAGTCCAGTTATTTAAAGAAGCTAGGAAAAGCAAGTCTACTCCCTGGTATCTGCAACATAAACGAGCCAGTGATTTTTGGTGCACCTATTATGCTGAATCCTATTCTAGCTATTCCATTTATAATAGGGCCAATAATAACGGGAATCATATCCTATGGGGCAATGGCTCTTAATTTAGTAGCAAGACCATCGGTCATTCCACCTTGGACACTGCCGGCACCCATTGGTGCATATTTAGCAACTGGTGGGGATTTAAAGGCAGTACTTTTGGTACTCATAAATATTTGCATAACCACAATTATTTATTACCCATTTTTTAAATCCTATGAAAAGAAGCTTATTAAAGAAGAGAATGAAGAAGTATCTGCTTAATGAATAAATTACATAATAAGTATTGAAATTCACCACCTAAGCTTACCTTGGAATATAACTAGGGGATTAATGTATTTAGTTGTAATAATAAAAAATTATTACAGCATATATACTTAAGGAGGCAATATAGATGAACTTAGAAGAAATTGTTTTTTCAATAATAATAAGTGCAGGGAATGCAAGGGCAAGGGCCTACGATGCATTAGCCAGTGCCCAGGAAGGTGATTTTGAAAAAGCTAAGGTGTATATCAGGGAAGCAGAAAAAGAAGTTGGAGATGCCCATAAAGTACAAACAGAGATTATACAAAGAGAAGCAAAGGGAGATAAAGTAGAATTGTCCCTGTTATTCGTCCATGCCCAGGACCATTTAATGACTGCAATTTCAGAAAAGGGATTGATTGAGAATATGATAAAGCTTTATAAAAGGATAAATATCCTTGAAAATAGATAGGAGGGAGTTATATGAAAGGGTTAAAGGTATCAGTTATAGGAGGGGGAAGCAGCTATACACCTGAATTGATTGATGGGTTTATAAAAAGAGTTCATGAACTACCCATAAGAGAGATTCACCTATTGGATATTGAAGAGGGTGAAAATAAGCTTGAAATTGTTGGAGAACTAGCAAGGAGAATGATAAAAAAGGCAGGTTTATCTACTAAGATAATTTCAAGCCTCGATAGAAGGGAAGCAATCAGGGGTTCTGACTTTATAATGACTCAATTCCGTGTAGGGGGATTAAAGGCTAGAGCTAGGGATGAACGTATCCCTTTGAAGTATAATGTAATAGGTCAAGAGACCACAGGGCCTGGGGGTTTTGCTAAGGCCATGAGGACAATACCCGTTATTATGGATATATGTAGGGATATAGAAGAATTAGCACCAAATAGCTGGGTAATTAATTTTACTAATCCTGCTGGATTAATAACAGAAGCAATACTAAAGCATACAAAGGTTAAAGCTATAGGGCTTTGCAACGTTCCAATAGGAATGGTAAAAATGGCTGCAGATATATTAGGAGTTGATAGCAGTAGAATTAAAGTTGACTTTGCAGGTCTAAATCACCTTGTATGGGGGAGAAAAGTATATCTTGATGGGGAAAATGTAACAGACAGGATAATTGACAAGCTATTAGATGGAGCTTCCCTTACTATGAAGAATATACCTGATTTAAAGTGGGATAAGGACTTTTTAAAATCTTTAAATATGATACCTTGCCCATACCATAGATATTATTATATGACAGATGAGTTACTTAGTGAGGAAATAGAGGCAGCCAATAGCGAGAAGGGAACAAGGGCAGAGCAGGTTCAAAGACTTGAAAAGGAATTATTTGAAGTATATAAGAATCCCAATCTCGACGAAAAGCCTAAGCAGTTGGAGAAAAGGGGTGGAGCATACTATTCCGATGCAGCAGTATCATTGATTAGTGCCATATATAATGATAAAAAGGAGATGCACATTGTAAATGTAAGGAATAATGGAACCATTAAGGGCTTATCAGATGATGCGGTCGTTGAAGTAAACTGTATTATTGATAGGACTGGAGCTTATCCCATAAATATTGGTAAACTATGGTCTGGAATAGATGGGCTTACCTCCGTGGTTAAAGCCTATGAAGAATTAGCCATAGAAGCGGGACTTACAGGTGATTACAATAAAGCACTTCAAGCTTTAGTGACACATCCCTTAGTTCCATCGGTAAAAATTGCTAAACAATTATTAGATGATATTATTAGAGAAAATATAAAATATTTACCCCAATTCAAATCTTAAATCTCTAGTTAGCTATGGAAATAAGAGATTTATAAATTTTTTATAATATAGGTTTAATTGGAGGAAAATATATGAAAAGAGTTATTATTAATGCCGATGATTTTGGTATGACTAGAGGATGTACTGAGGGAATAATTAAAGCAATGATGGAAGGTATTGTAACTAGTACCTCGGTTATGATTAATATGGATGGAGCTTTGCAGTCTATTACATTTGCAAAGGAAAATGGAATTGAAGCCATAGGGCTTCACTTGACACTAACAGCCGGTAAACCAGTAACTGAAACAGAAAAAATAGGTTCCTTAGTCCAAGAAAACTCTAGATTTCATAAAAGAAGTAAGGCATTATTATCTAAAATTAAATTAGAAGAGGTTAGAATTGAGTTAGAGAAGCAAATAGAGGTCTTTTTAAAAACTGGAATGGGATTGACCCATTTAGATAGTCATCATCATATTCATATGTATGATGGTGTTAGGGAAGTAGTTGGAGGTTTGGCTAAAAAGTATGGAGTTCCCCTAAGACATCCAGATCATAGGACAAAAAAGTATTTGCTAAATAATAACATAGTTACTACCGATTACTTTTCTATGGATTTTTATGGTGAAGGGGCAAACCTAGAGAACCTTATTAGAATTATAGAAGAATTTCCTAGGGGGACTATAGAAATAATGACCCATCCTGCCTTTTTAGATGACGAACTCATGAAGATGAGCAACTATAACAATGATAGGGAGAGGGAATTAGAAATACTAACCGGTAATGAAATAAAGAAGTGGTTAGAGAGTAGTGGTGTTAGATTAATAAGCTTTAAGGAACTGAGGGATGAAAATGAGATTTTATCTAGCTGAGGATTATAAAGAGCTAAGTAGAAAGGCTGCACGAATCATTTTTAGTCAGGTGGCATTGAAGCCTAAAAGTGTGTTAGGTTTGGCGACGGGGAGCACCCCCCTAGGTATGTACAGGGAGCTTGTAAAAATCTATAGGGAAGAGAAGCTTAGTTTCAGTGATATTAAGACCTTTAATTTAGATGAATATTATAGGATAAGTAAAGAAAATCCCCAAAGTTACTACTACTATATGCATAAGAACCTATTTCAATATGTTGATATAGATGAAAAAAATATTAACATACCAGATGGAGAGGCTAAGGATATAGAAGGGGAATGTATGAGATATGAGGAAGAAATCTTGAAGGCAGGGGGGATAGATTTACAGGTTTTAGGTATAGGTGTAAATGGGCATATTGGATTTAATGAGCCTGATTTAAAATTTGAGGCGCTAACCCATTTAGTCGAGCTAGATGAGACTACCATTAAAGCAAATTCCAGATTCTTTGAGTCTCAAGAAAGGGTGCCAACTAGAGCTATAAGCATGGGTATTAAGACGATTATGCATTCAAGAAAAATACTTCTTTTAGCTAACGGTGCAGAAAAAGTTGATGCAATAAAGGAAGCATTGGAAGGTGAAATAAAGCCACAGGTGCCAGCTTCTATCCTTCAGCTCCATCCTAATCTAACAGTTATAGCTGATAAAGAGGCATCGCAAAAGCTTAGTAGTTCAATTAAAAATAGAAAATACAATTAATTAAATCAAGAGAGCTATGGAAAGAGAAATCTAATTTAGAAAATTCCCCGGCAAGAAGAATGTATCCTTATATATCTTAAATCATTTACACTCTAATCCAATGTGATATATAATTATAGTTAAAGTATTTAATATGATTTAAGCATATTATAAAGGAGTATATGGAAATGCTTGATAGTGCAAAAAGGATATTAAAAAAATATTATGGTTATGATAGCTTTAGAAGAGGACAGGAAAAGATTATAAAGAGCATTCTACAAGGTCGGGATACCTTTGCCATAATGCCCACCGGGGCGGGTAAATCTATATGTTATCAAATACCCGCCCTTTTACTAGAGGGATTAACCCTTGTAATCTCCCCCCTTATTTCCCTTATGAAGGATCAAGTAGATGGGCTTAGAAGCATAGGAATGCCAGCTACCTTTATAAATAGTTCAATAGCATATAATGAGGTCCAAGATAGGATTTATAGAGCTAGAACTGGAGAAGTCAAGCTTCTATATATTGCCCCTGAAAGATTGGAAAATGAAGGTTTTAGACAATTGCTCGGCAATCTTGAAATATCCCTAGTGGCAGTAGATGAAGCCCATTGTGTATCCCAGTGGGGCCATGACTTTAGGCCAAGCTACCGCTCCATCGCCCACTTAATAGGGGAATTATCTATCAGGCCCATTGTTTCTGCCTTTACAGCAACAGCTACGGAAGGGGTAAAGGAGGATGTTGTAGACCTGTTATCCCTGAAGAGTAGCAATATTTATGTTACGGGCTTTAATCGTGAAAATTTATACTTTTCTGTGGAGAGGGGAGTAAATAAAAGGGATTATATAACGAAGTATATAGAAAATAACCCAGAAGAAGTAGGTATTATTTATGCTGCCACTAGAAAAGAGGTAGATAGCCTATATGAGAGTCTTAAACAAAGGGGCTATAAAGTAGGGAAATATCACGCAGGGATGGGCTTAGAGGAAAGAAAAGAAAGTCAAGAGGATTTTATATATGATAATATAAATATTATTGTTGCTACAAATGCCTTTGGAATGGGAATCGATAAATCTAACGTACGATATGTAATCCATAACAATATACCTAAAAATATGGAAGCCTACTATCAGGAAGCCGGTCGTGCAGGCAGAGATGGAGAGCCTAGTGAATGTATTTTGTTATACGCACCCCAGGATATTCTCCTTCAAAAATTCATGATTGAACAAAGTCTATTGTCCCCAGAAAGGCAGAAGAATGAGTATAAAAGACTGCAAAAAGTGGTAGATTATTGCCATACTCCTAAATGTATAAGGAAGTATATTTTAGAATACTTTGGGGAAGAGGATACATCCCATGAATGTGGAAACTGCAGCACTTGTAAGGATGATAGGGAGCTTGAGGATATTACAATAGAGGCACAAAAAATATTTTCCTGTATTTATAGAATGAAGGAGCGTTTTGGAACAACCCTAGTGGCCCAGGTTCTCAGGGGATCTAAGAATAAAAGAGTCAGAGAATTTGGATTTGATAACCTTTCGACCTATGGTATTATGAAGGAATATTCAGAGAAAGAGATAAAGGATATAGTTAATTTATTGATTGCAGAAGGATATATTGGCCTTACGGAGGACCAATATCCGGTTATAAAGCTAAAACCCATGGCCGTATCTGTCCTAAAGGGTAAGGAAAGGGTATTTCAAAAAGTTCAAAAGAAAAAGGAAAAAGAAAAAACTATCTCGGATAATTCATTATTTGAAATCCTTCGTAGGCTTAGGAAGGAGATTTCAAACAGGGAAAATGTACCCCCCTATATTATATTTGCAGATAGTACCCTGCGAGAAATGAGTAAGTACTATCCCCAGGACTATGATTCCATCCTCAATATTAAAGGAGTAGGGGAAGCAAAGCTGAAAAGATATGGGGACGAGTTTCTAGATGTCATTAGAAGGTATGTGGAAGAAAATGATGTTAAGCTAGTAGATATAAATAATGGCAGTTTAAATAAGAAATCTAAGGAAGAAAGGATATCGAGTCATATTATAACCTATAATATGTATAAAGAGGGAAAATCCCTTAAGGAGATTTCAAAGGAAAGGGATATTAAGCAAGTAACTGTCAATAACCATATTATACGCTGTGCAGAGGAAGGTTTAGATGTGGATTTAGATGAATTTATTCCTTTAAAATATGAGCCCCTTATTATAGAGACAATTAAAAAAATAGGGGATGAAAGATTAAAGCCAATTAAGGAAGAGTTACCAAAGGAAATAGATTATCTAGCCATTAAAGCAGTCCTTTGCAAGTATAAAAATAGGATTTCTTAAACTTAGTTCTTAAAGAACTAAGGGGGTTTTTATAGGGTTTTCAAAGGAGTGGTCATAATGGATAAAAGAAAGCCAGGGAAGGAAGAACTAAAAAAGAAATTAACTCCAATACAATATGAGGTTACCCAGGAGAATGGTACGGAAAGGGCTTTTACAGGAGAATATTGGGACTACAAGGAAGAGGGGATCTATGTGGACATAGTAAGTGGAGAGCCCCTATTTAGTTCTAGAGATAAATTCGATTCAGGCTGTGGATGGCCTAGCTTCACTCGTCCCATTGATAAGAAACAAATTAAAGAAAATGAGGACTTTTCCCATAATATGCATAGAACAGAGGTAAGAAGTACCGATGCCGATTCCCACTTAGGACATGTCTTCAATGATGGGCCCATAGAAAAGGGGGGACTCCGTTATTGTATTAATAGTGCAGCCCTTAGGTTTATTCCAAAGGATGACCTTGAAAAAGAGGGATATGGACAGTATAAAAGGCTTTTTGATTGAGGAGTACTATTTTAATCCCTTTAATATAAGAGGCAGCATATAGGTTAGTTTAATTTTCATATCAGAGAACCTCCTTAATCATTTTGCCATTAAGGAGGTTTTAAATATTATATACATGTTATTAAATTAAAATGCCCAGTTACCATCTTTAAAGACTTGTATTTCTTCTCCTGAATTAGTAATACCTAGGATATTTAGCTTTGCAGACCCTACCATGAAATCTACATGGGTTAGACTGCTGTTTATGCCTATTCTCTTTTTATCTTCCTCAGTTAGCCTAGAGGCATTTTCTATGCAAAGCAAATAGGCTGACCCGATAGCAAAGTGGCATGAAGCATTTTCATCATATAAAGTATTATAAAATATTATATTAGTATTGGATATTGGTGAATTATGGGGAACTAGGGCAATTTCACCCAGAAAGTGGGAGCCTTCGTCGGTTTCAATAAGATTTTTAAGAGTTTCATAACCAGTTTCAGCCTTGAAATCCACTATTTTACCGTCCTTAAAGGTAAATTCAAAATTATCGATTAAACTACTCTTATAGTTTAGTGGCTTGGTGCTTCTTAGTGTACCATTTACTCCTGTCTTTTTTGGTACTGTAAATACTTCCTCCGTAGGTAAATTAGGCAAAAACTTGTCTCCATTTGAACTTGTTTGGCTGCCTCCAATCCATATATGACCTTGGGGTAGCTCTACTTCTAGGTTTGTACCTGGAGCAGTATAAATTAACTTTTTAAATGATTTTTCATTTAGAAATTTTAACCTTTCATTTAGATTATTTATATGGACTTCCCAAGCTTTAACCGGGTCTTCATGATCTACCCTAGTGGCTTTAAAAATATTGTCCCATAATTTTTCAACGGCTTCATCTGGGGATGAGCCGGGAAAGACCTTAGTAGCCCAAGATTCATTGGGGTAAGCAATAATTGTCCAATGGACTTTGCCCCCCAGTATATATTCTCTGTATTCCTTAGCAGCTTGAGAAATGGCTTTGTTTTGAATAGCTAATCTATTGGGAGCAACATCGGACATTAAATCTGGGTTTGAAGAAACTATATTTATAATAGCCGCTCCTTCCTTTATATAGTTCATCAGTCCATCTATCTTCCATTTTGGATAATCCTTAATGACCTCATCGGGAGAATTTAATAATCTTTGATGATTAATTTCTTCATCACTATACTCAACGATAACATCCTTCGCACCGACCTCATAACATTTTTTTGTTACTTCTCTAGTCAAATCGAATGTGTTGATAGGAGCTTTAACTATTACTGTTTGTCCCTTCTTTACACCTATACCGATTTTAACAGCTAAATCAGCGTATTTTGATAAGTTTTTCTTATACATTTATATCTTCCTTTCCATTCCATATAAAAAAGTTTTTATTATAATACTATTTTAACACCTTCATAATTTTAAGGACACAAAAATTTGATTTTCTTAAAAAATAACTATAACATTATATTGATTAGATAAAATTCCATAATTCCAGCTTGACAGAATTTCATAGTAAATGGGGTATGACCTTTGTTATTTTAATACTCCATATATAGATGTGTGACTTACAAAACTTAATAAACGAAAGCAGGCTCTGAGGTTTCCTTTTGAGCGATTTTTATAAATCTGTTTTACCTTCTATATATATCTAAAAACAGATTTATAGCATGAGCCTAAAGGATTCTCAGTGACTGCTGAAGTAAGTTAACATTCTCAATCACACATCTATAATAGATTGAGTCGTTAATTGGTATTTTTCAGCTCTACTTTTACTTCTTCTATATTTATCAATAAGCTTTTGCTTACTTAATAGTTCATCGTCCCAAAACAGGCCTTTATTTTCTTTTAATAAATCATACTCATTATTCAACAATTCTAATACTCGATTCACCTTCTTAATGGTCATAGGACTACAACTTTTCCCTGAAATATCAGCAGAAACATCGACTACGTAGGAACGAAACGATTCTAAAATATATAGCTCTTTTAGACTATCATTATCCCTTAGTCCCCACTCCCAAAGCTTTATAATACCTTTAGTCCAAGCAATTATGTCATCATCTGCCCTATGCTCTTCTAACCACCTCAGTTTCTTTATATAATATTTAAGTGCTACTTCTTTTTCAACTTTATACTCATCAAGAACTTTATCTTCTAATATCTTCTCCTCTTGATCTATTAAGTAAGTCATCAACATCCTAGATTCAAATCTTTCTACTCCATGAAAAACAGGCTTCTCTTTTCCAAGGGAATTGTATTCCAATAGGGGATTATATAAGTAAGTATATCCAAAATCAAATAACTTTATTTGGCTTCCATTTACTAATAGCATGTTCCCCCAAGAGAGGTCCCATTCAAAAAAACCATTACATTCCATACAATAAAGGCTATAAAATAAATTTTCATATATATCTTTATTTAGCTGAGAAATATGCTGACCCCTTATCCAGGGCAACAAAATAAAGCCATGATTCAAACTGGCATAAGAGGTTTCAACAATTATCTCATTTAATTCTGATGCAGTTTTTTCAAGACCTTCAAAATCTTTCCTTCGCTGTATCTCATTTAAAAAAGACGTTTGACCATCAACACCTTGCACAAGAATCTTTTCTCTTTTTTTCTTTAAAGCATAGTATTTTCCATCTATCTTTATTTTGTACACTATTGTGGTAAGTCCTTGAAAAACTTTTTCTACCCATGGAGAATCTTGATCTATTTTTTTAAGGACTTCAACAGGTAAGGGTAAATCTTCTTTACTGCCTACTTCAATTTCTTCCTTTGAATTTAGGAAGCTCAATTGATTCATTCTTCTGATAGCAGATTTACTCATATAGATTTTCCTTTCACACAAGATAATTTAACTTTTTAAAATCTCTTCATAGATTTTTTTATCAAAATTTTATCAAAGTCTAGTGGACTAATTTTGTTAAAGTTAAACAAAGAGGTTACACCCATTTATAGATGAGTGTATTTTATAATTTTAAGTTAAGAAAAGACGTCAGTTAGTTACCTCAGTCTTCTTTTCTATATTTATAATATCCGAATACTATACTAAACGTTACAAAATAAATACATTGTACTATAGGGTTCAAATTTTCATGAGAAATGGAGGCTCGAAGCTCCAACCCCTCATAAAGACAGGCTTAGTCTATTAATTTACCCGAATATATCTAACCAAATGTATAGAGATTTATTTTAATTCTTATTATAGACATATATTCTGTTCTTTTTTTATCCTCTGTAAAAAATAACGAAGTAAATATTATATAATAACTTAAAATAGAAATAATAATAGATAATATGATTTCTGTAATATATTTTTAAAATATAAGAAAACATAAAATAAAATGAAAATTGATAATTTATTGAAAAAAACTTGAATAAAAGTAATAAAAATGATATACTGTTCGACGTATATAAACATGTAGCATGATATATAAGTATATTAATTAAACGCTAAGAGCCTGGGTTAGTAACAAACAGGAAAAGGTTTTCTTGTAAAATGTATTTTAAAATTTGCATAACTATGTACTCATGCTACAAACAAAACTAAATTGTATAGAAGGTCAAAGGGGGTAGATTAATTTTAAGACACAGTATATTTATTAGTAATATTGTATATTTTTTAACAAAGTTTAATTTTAAATAAAAGAATATTTGTTCATAACACGATAAATATTTCTTTATATTAAAAAACTTATGAAAAGAAAAGGAGTTTACTTATGAAAAAGTTAGGTTTACTTTCAAAACTCATTATTGCTATTATATTGGGAATCATAATAGGAAATATAGCACCCCAGGGTTTTATTAAAATCTTTGTTACTTTTAACAATATCTTCGGCAGCTTTTTAGGCTTTGCCATCCCTCTTATTATTATAGGATTCATTGCCCCAGGTATAGGAGATTTAGGAAAAGGTGCGGGAAAACTACTTGCCTTAACTGCAGGGTTAGCATATTTATCTACAATTCTATCTGGTACTTTAGCCTACGTTACAAGCTTAACTGTATTACCAAGGATGTTAAATTTAAATAATTTAGTAGTAGACCCTAACAATCCAAATGAATCTCTTTTACAGCCATTTTTTCAAATAAATATACCACCTATTATGGGAGTTATGACAGCCCTTACAATTGCCTTCATATTAGGGCTTGGAATAGCAGCAACACAAGGGGACATCATAAAGAAATTCATGGATGAGTTCCAAGCAATTATAAGAAAAGTAATATCAAACATTATTATACCACTACTGCCACTCCATATATTAGGTATATTTGCCAATATGACCTATGCAGGTGAAGTTGCTACTATAATTTCCGTATTCGCTAAGGTTTTTGTCATGATCGTTCTTCTTCATATTGCCGTAATTATTATCCAATATCTTATTGCAGGCACTATGACAGCTTCTAATCCCTTTAGATTAATTAGAACAATGATCCCAGCATATTTTACTGCAATTGGAACCCAGTCCTCCGCTGCCACTATTCCCGTTACATTGAGGCAAGCAAAGCTAAATGGTGTAGATGATGGTATTGCAGAATTCGTCATTCCTCTTTGTGCAACTATACATTTATCTGGAAGTACAATTACCCTTACAAGCTGTGCTATGGCTGTAATGATGCTAAATGGTATGGCTACTCCCTTTAGTAGCTTACTTCCCTTTATATTAATGCTGGGAGTTACAATGGTTGCAGCTCCAGGAGTACCAGGAGGTGCTATTATGGCAGCTTTAGGTCTTCTAGAAACTATGCTCAATTTTTCACCCACATTAACTTCTTTAATGATTACTCTATATCTAGCCCAAGATAGCTTTGGAACTGCGTGTAATGTAACAGGTGATGGAGCTATAGCTATCATAATGAACAAAATATCTGGTAAAAAGCTAAAATCAAAAGAGAATCCTATAGAATAATTTAAAAATATATCCTAAATAATTATAGAATGTAAAATAACTTAGATTAATAATAAACCCACGATTTTTAATCGTGGGTTACAGATTGTAGACAAAGTCTATAAGATGGTAGGCTTTTGAGAAATCCGAAGTTCGAGGCGTGCTGAAACCGAGTGGCCGCAGCGTATAAAGAAATACGGAAGGGTTTTCGGTTGAAGCAACAACGAAGAAATTCGGGTTTGTCAACAGCCTCAGCCCGATAAATATATCGGGTTTTTACTTCTAATTAATGCTCACAGCAACAATCATCACAATCCTCAGTAATATGTATAGACTCATTACACTCAGGGCAAGCTATTTCTACGTCCCCTTCTTGCTCTCCGTCAAACAAATCTTCATCTAAACAAATTATTTCTCCACAGGTAGGACATTTAATTTCATCAAAATCTATATAATCTTCATCATCTAATTCTTCAAGTTCATCATAAAAATCATCTTCTAATTCAGTTAAATCTTCATCTATTGCTTCAACATACTCACTTACTTCTGTTAATCCTTCATCTAGCTGAGAAACAGAATCTGCAAAATCTTCTAAAACATCGATGATATGAACCAACAGCTTACCTTCCTTAGTAGTGTTATCTAACTCCATACCATCGGCTAAGCCCTTAAGATAGGAAACCCTTTCATTTAAATAACTCATACAGTACTCCTCCTTTATAAATAGTTTTTTGTTTTTTTATATTATTACCTTTATGCCCTTGATAAATACTCCCCTGACCTTGTATCAATTTTGATTTTATCGCCTTCATTAACAAATAATGGTACTTGAACTTCTGCTCCAGTCTCAACCTTTGCACGTTTTGTAACGTTCGTTGCCGTATCTCCCTTGATTCCTGGTTCAGTCTCCACAACCGTTAACTCAACAAAGTTAGGGGGAGCAACTTGGAAGCATTTTCCTTTATAAAATCTCAAAGTAGCATTATCATTTTCCTTTATATACTTTATTGCATCTTCAACCTCTTCTTCTGTAAGGGGTATCTGTTCATATGTTTCATTATCCATAAAATAATAAAGTTCTCCATCATTATACAGATACTGCATTTCCTTCGTTTCAATATGTGCCTTTGGAAATTTATCATTTGGATTAAAGGCCTCTTCCCTAATTGAACCATTTATTATACTTTTATATTTAGTTCTTACAAACGCAGCCCCTTTACCAGGCTTAACATGTTGAAAATCAACAACTACAAATGGTTGACCATTAATCTCAAATGTCATCCCTTTTCTAAAATCTCCTGCTGAAATCATTTCACTATCCCTCCATAATACCTGAAAATTATTTGTTTTTTACTTCAATTAATTAGGGCTATCTTTATAAAAAATAACCTTCAGCCTATAACTCAATCAAATGCTTAGGTGATTTCGATAAAACTTCACATCCATTTTCAGTAACAACAATCAGATCCTCTATTCTTACTCCACCAAAATCTGGTAAATAAATCCCTGGCTCATCAGTTACTACCATATTAGCTTGTAAAGTATCCTTTCCTAGTGGCGATAATTTGGGCAACTCATGTACCTCTAAACCTACACCATGTCCTAATCCATGTCCAAAGTAATCTCCATAGCCTTTTGCTTTTATGATATCACGGGCTATTTTATCGGCATCATACCCTGTAATACCTGGCTTTATAAAGCCTAGTACCGCTTCTTGAGCTTCTAAAACAATATTATATATCTCTTTCTGCCTATCTGTAGCTTTACCAATTACAACTGTTCTAGTCATGTCTGAACAATATCCATTGTAAATACATCCAAAGTCTAAGGTTACAAAATCTCCTTCTTCTATTACCTTATGGGATGCTACACCGTGGGGTAGAGAAGCTCGTTTTCCAGAAGCAACAATACTTTTAAAGGCAGTTCCAGCAGCTCCCTTTTTCTTCATAAAGTTCTCTATTTCTAGGGCCACTTCCCATTCTGTTATTCCAGCCTTTAATATACTGCATATGTACTCAAAAGTTTTATCTGCTATGTGGGCGGCCTTTCTTATTTCATCTATTTCATCCTCATCCTTTATAGCTCTAAGCCTATTTAATGTATCCTTTAAAGGTGTGAAGTGGATATCATTTAGCTTTTCAATGAATTCATTATATTGACTAACTGTTACAAATTCATCTTCAAAACCTAATTTATTTATACACAATCCATTTAGTATATCATATATGGTCTTATCATTAGTATGTTGAATTATTTCAAAACCCTTGCATTCATCAAAAGCCTGCTGAACATATCTAAAATCTGTTATAAATATATTCTTATCCTCAGTAATAACCACATAGCCCGACGAACCACTAAATTTAGATAAATACCTTCTGTTCTCCGGCTTAAATACTATAGCTGAGTCTAAACCCTTTTCCTTGAGGCTCTTTCTAAATTTCTCAACTTTAATATCCATTAAGATACCTCCATTATAATATTTACTTGCTCAATTGTTACAAATTAAAATTATGGAATTTGCTCACCTACTAAATAATGATACCATAAAAATCCTACTTTGAATATATTATATTCTTTAGGGCAAATACTTTTTTATTATTACACGTTAAGTTATAATAAAACTTTTAAAATCCTGTAGAAAAAGCATAATTTAAAAGTAATTAGCTGCACATGAAACAGGGTTTCTTAATCTAGGAATTTTACAATTATATTATTTGGAAAAAAATATAATTTAAACAGAAAGACTAAACTTCAACTTCCCCTTATTTTGTCAATAAAATAAGAGTACCTATACTTTTAGGTACTCTGAGGCTTTTGACAAACCCGAATTTCTCTGTTGTTGCTTAAGTCAAGAATTCTTATATAGTCAATAAAATTTTAGAACGAACTGATAAGTTCGTGAGAAATTTTATGGTATTTGCTAAAAGCAAATAGACTTCATTTTTACTATAAGCTCCACTCCTCGATTTCAGCACATCTCTAACTTTAGACTTCTCAAAAGCCTACTATTAGTGCCGAGGATTTTTAGAAACAATATCTATAGCATCAATCAATGCCTTCATTACATCCGTCTCAAACTGACGATTCATCTCCTCCACCTTCGAGTAAAGCTCTCCCTTAGCAGTAACAACGTAATGGGGCTTTAATTGATTTAAAGCAATAGCCTTTATATCAAAAATACATTTATCACAGGTACAAACCTTATCAAAGGCCCTTAGTAGATTTGGTAATACGTTGTCAACTGCACTTTCCATATAATTTTTTAGAAACATATATACCACCCCTTTGTCTAATCCTATTTTATTATAAAATATTTCGACCATCAATAATATTTTTTGTCTATATCAGTAATTTCTTTATTCATCAGCAGTAAAATATAATCTACGTTCTTTCTCTTCATTAAAAAATTAAGACAGATTAAACTCTACATAATACTTCTAATAGATTTGATATTTAACATATTGTCCTTGTCTCGAATACTATGTTACTGAACAGAAGTAAAACTAATCTAAATCCTAGGAGGTGAAATAAATGTCTGACAATATTCTAGATGGATTGCTTGGTAATTTAGGGAAAGACAATAGCCTATTACTTTTAATAGTCCTCCTTTTCTTATTAGGTGGCGGTAATATACTTGGTGACCTTGGGAATATAATGAGTTCTGAAAGCTTTAAAACTCGTCCCGGCAATACCTGATGTTAAATAAAAATAAACTCGTTGAGTTTATATTTAAAACTTAAACACTATTTAATTAATTTTTTTAGCTTTTTCCTTAACATATTACCATTGTCTCGAATATTATACTATTGAGTAAAATAAACTCTATAAACTTTTGGAGGTGAAATAAATGTCCGATAATATATTAAACGGATTATTAGGTGGTTTAGGCAAGGATAATAATCTATTGCTTTTAATAGTCCTCCTTTTCTTATTAGGTGATGGTGGTGGTATTTTAGGAAACCTGTTTGGTGGTCAAACTCAAAGTCAACCTCAAGGCCCCGGTCCTGGTCCCGGCCCTCGCAGACCCTATTAATTTGAAAGTAAAAGAACTAGAAATAAATGCCTTTAACTAACTTATTGAGCTAATTCCCATAGCCACAAATTTTCATATTTCATTCTAAATATTTTTATGTTTATGATATTTCAAAGGTTTTATTAAATAAAATCTTAAGGGCATCTAGCCCTTGAGATTTTGGTCATATTTCTTTTTGAGAAATAACTTAATAATGACATATAATTATTTTAGAAAAATGTTTCATTTTCCCATGTGGAAAGTGCAAAGAAAATTGATAATAGAAATTTTTTTACGTACTTACTACCTTGCACTTTCCACAGATACTATGCTTTTTATAATGTGAAGAAATAGATTATATATTATCAAAAATCCTACTATAGAATGACAGTGTCCTATAAAACTCATACTTTAATCCTCTTCAAAGCTTCATTCCATTTATTACCACTTACCTTTTATTTGTAGACTTATTTTATCTAAAAATCAAAAAATAATAAAAATATAATTCTAGAATATTCATAATATTCACTTAAAAATCATAATCTTTTTAATATAGACTCAGGTAAATAGTGGTAATATCTATTAGCTACGTCATATTACGACAAATTATGCTATAATATTACATAAGGAGGAGGCGAATTTATGAAAGCAACTGGTATAGTTAGAAGATTGGATTCATTAGGTCGGATTGTTTTGCCAGCAGAGTTGAGGCGAATAATGTCTATTAGAACTAAAGACCCTATAGAAATATTCGCAGATTCAGATTCCATTGTCATTCAGAAATACAAGGAAAAATGTTATATTTGTAGCAATGAAGAAAACTTAAATACTTTTAAGAAAAAGCGTATATGTAAAAATTGTATAGATGGACTTTAAAAATAGCACCTACCCTGTAGGTGCTATAATCATATCATATTCTTCTTGAGTGATTATACCGGCTGTAACTGCATTTTGAAGATTTTCACTATTAATTCTTTTTCTATCATACAAGCCCTTTAAAACATCAAGCCACATATCCTATTACACTCCCTTCATTTGAAAAATTCCATCATTTAAACTATCTATTATTTTCTATATTGAGGGTATAAAAAATTCTAATAAATAATCTATCAATTCCTACAATCTTATATACTTATCAGATTTTCTTTCCCCTTTATTTGATATGCATAAAGCCTATAAACTGTGACAGTTTTGGAGGATGTAAATGAATTCATCTGGTCGATGTTAAACCTAGAGATTTCATATTGACTATCCATTTCATCTAAAGAAAAAGAGAAAGGCCAAAAAACAATAAATCCATGACTAGATTACATAAATTTTTTTCGGTGAATGAAACCTTAAAAAAGAATAGCATTAAATAAGACCCTAATTACTTAGGATCTTCCTTTAAATTATTAAAGGCTTTTTTTAACTTACTTAAGGCTTTCTTTTCTATCCTTGAAACATAGGAACGAGAAATACCTAGCAGTTTAGCAATCTCTCTTTGGGTCTTACAGCCTCCATTTTCTAAACCGTATCTCAACTCAATTACAGTTTGCTCTCTCTGTTTGAGAACCTTTGCCATTTTCCTATACAAATTTTTAATCTGCATTTTTAATTCAACTTCTTCAATTACACAGTCACATTCAGTACCTAAAATGTCTATTAATGATATTTCATTATCTTTTATTTCTTATCTACAAATTTATTATTATCTTAAGCCTTTAAGTTTAGCTTTTGACACAATTCCAAACTCTAACTATTGGAATACCTCTTATATGAGTTGTATTTTCATTTATGTTATCCTTTTCAGCTTCTAAAATGCTTTGCCAACATTTCCATACTGCCCTATTATATTCACTGAGTATTCTTTCTATTTCTTCTTGGGTTCTTGGTGGTGGTGCAACTACATGAACAATCGTATGTCCAAATCTGTATGTTGCATCATAATTCTGACTTGATTTTAATAATTCCACTTTAATACCCCCTTTTGCTAAAGTCTATGTTATATTCTGTTTGTACTATTCCCTCTTTCTCTAAACCTCAGCATTTGGAATGCATGGCAAATATGACATTTCTGTAAATTCAAGGAATTAAATTCCGATTTTTTTAGTAATTTTTAGCTATAATAGCCTAAACTCCTTAGTCAAGCCTTTTATTTTTTTCCTTTAAGCTATATAATTGATATATAGAATTATTAGAAGGGTGACGTGAATGGACAGAGTAGCACTATATCTTCGAAAATCAAGGGCCGATGAAGAAGCTGAAAAGCGTGGCGAAGGTGAGACACTCTCCAAGCATAGGAAAATATTACTCAAAATTGCTAATGAATTAGACTTAAATATAGTAAAAATTCGCGAAGAGATTGTTTCGGGAGAAAGCCTCATGCATAGACCTGAAATGCTCAAGCTTCTTAGAGAAGTTGAGGAAAACATGTATGATGCTGTATTAGTCATGGATATGGATAGGCTTGGTCGTGGTAACATGCAAGAACAGGGTTTAATACTGGAAACTTTTAAAAAGTCAAACACAAAAATAATTACACCCAGGAAAACATACGATCTTCACGATGAATTTGACGAAGAATACTCTGAATTTGAAGCTTTCATGGCACGTAAAGAACTTAAAATTATTAATAGGCGTTTACAGCTCGGTAGGATTCGCTCCGTTGAAGATGGCAATTATATAGGGACTTTACCTCCATATGGATATGAAATTCATTATATAGGTAAAACTAGAACTCTAAAACCTCACCCTCAGCAATCCCCTATGGTAAGAATGATATTTGATTTATATGTAAATGAAGGTTTAGGTTCATCTAAAATTGCTAACAAACTAAACGCTTTAGGGTATAAAAGCTATACAGGAAAGAATTGGTCTAGTTCTTCTGTTTTAACCGTAATTAAAAATGAAGTTTATACTGGTAAAGTTCAGTGGAAAAAAACTAGAAACAAAAAATCTCAAAAAGAAGGGCAGATTAAAGAGGTAAAAAGACTTCCTAGAGACCAATGGATTAATGTAAAAGGAAAACATGAAGCTATTATTTCAGAGGAAACCTATCTGAGAGCTCAAGAGATACTTCAAAAAAAGTACCATGTACCATACAATACAAAGGTTACAAATCCACTTGCAGGCCTTGTTAAATGCGGTATATGTGGAGCTTCTATGGTATATAGATCTTACAGTAATAGGGATTCACATATTATGTGTTACGCAAAATGCGGTAATAAAAGTGCTAAATTTCTTTATGTTGAAGAACAAATTTTAAAAGGATTACGCAAATGGTTAAATCAATATAAATCTCAATTCAAGGATAGCAATCCCGAAGATAAAGATATGGGAGAAGCTTTAAAAAAAAAAAAAAAAGGAATTAGAAATCTAAATCAAGAACTAAATGAATTAGAAAAACAAAAAGAAAAGCTTCACGATTTATTAGAGCGTGGAGTTTATGACGTGAATGTATACCTAGAACGTTCCGATAGTTTAGCAGTGAGAATAGAAAACATTAAGGCATCCATCGCTAATATACAACTAGATATAGAAAATGAAAAGAAAAAAATTGGAGCTCAAAAAGATATCATTCCAAAAATAGAAAAAGTATTAGAAATTTACGAACAAATAGATGATGCGGCAGAGAAAAATAATCTACTAAAATCGGTACTTGAAAAGACAGAATATACAAAATTAAAACATCAAAGAAATGATAATTTTTTATTGATTTTACATCCTAAACTTCCAAAATAGATAAATTAAAGAAGTTATACACTGATTCCACCTCTGTCGATAAAATGTCAGAGGTAATTCATTACCCTCTTTATCTACACCTATAGGTTCTTGAATCGAAACTTCGTTTTTTGTTTTCTTGCCTGCCCTGATTGTCATTAATATTTCATTTTCTATATTTACACAAATGATACTTTTTTTATGAGATATCTGTTATTTTTATTTTACTTAATTCCTTAATCATCATTTTGCACATCTTAATTGAGTCTTTTATATTAAATTCAAGGTTATTACTGTTAATTTTATAGC
>JAKSBP010000070.1 GCA_022361035.1 Clostridia bacterium | reverse complement strand
GAGGTTTCCTTTAGAGCGATTTTTATAAATCTGTTTTACCTTCTATTACCTATCTATAAACAGATTTATAGCATGAGCCTAAAGGATTCTCTGTGGCTGCTGTAGTAAGTTAACTTTCTATATCACACATCTATATAGATGTGTAACTAACAGACTTAATATTTGGAAAATTTATTATATGGAAATAAAAAAAACCTTCAGGCCCTATATAGGGGCGAAAGGTTTGGTTTGGTAGTGGGACTTTATTAACTAGAAACTCCTCAGTCAATAGGGAATAGAAAATAAAGATATATATCTTTATTTTAGACTGTTGACAAACCCGGATTTCTTCGTTGTTGCTTCAACCGAGAACCCTTCCGTATTTCTTTATACGCTGCGGCCTCTCGGTTTCAGCACGCCTCGAACTTCGGATTTCTCAAAAGCCTACCATCTTGTAGACTTTGTCTACAATCTGAAATAAAGATATATATCTTTATTTTACAGCCTCCACATATCCCTTATGTATTAGCTTTTCTATATGCTCATCTATGTATCGTTCCACATTTATTTCATGCTGCTTTTCTAAAACTAATATCATAGTTATAGCTGTTTGTGCTACGTCTAAAAGCTCCTTAGTTATTTCCTTATAGGCCTCGTCAACAGGGAGTTTTATTCCATCCCTTTCACCGCTCATGCCCCTAAATTTACCTATAGCTCTACATAGTTCACCCTGTTCCTCCGATAGTTTTAGGGCAGTACTCTCAATTGTCGGGGATATTGAGTTAAGATATGGTAGGGATATTGTCTTTAGTTTAATGTTTGAAAACTTATTTTCATTTCTATTCTTAATATATTCCCTTATTTCATCTATGGATATATTCATTTTTTCAAGCTCTTTTACTAATTCTAAGTATTCAGCCCTCATCAAATGTCCCCCTTAAAAATATATGATTGTAAAGTCTATACACTACCATTATACAATTTATTTATAAAAATAACCAACCTTGAGTTTAAAGTATATTAATTTAACCCATTGTGCTAGTTTTTATAGCCGGGAGTTTTGATATTTTCTTTTTAAATTTATTTTAAATTTCAGCACCGACTGTCTATATATGTATATGAAGCAAAAACCTATTTAAAAGAAACTATATTCAATTCTTTAGAGCTAATCATTTATTCCAAGTATTTTTATAAGATATAATGCATTACGAGTTGTTGAAACCCCTGGTTCTAGCTTGTAGTCAAAGTGGATTTTGTTATCCCTATAGTATTCTTGAAAATGATAATTTTTAATTTCTTTATTACTTTCTTCCTCTAAAATACCTAACTCTAAATCATGGGTTGATACCAAACCTACAGCACCGTCCTTCAATAATTTCTTTATTAAAGTTTTCGCTCCTTCATGGCGATCTACAGAATTTGTTCCCTTGAAGATTTCATCCAATAGAAAAAATACCTGTCTGCCTCTGGTCATGGTTACTATATCCCTTATTCTTAAGAGTTCAGCGTAGAAAGCCGAAATATTTTTTTCAAGATTGTCACTTATTCTCATACATGTATGTACATGCATTATTGAACATAGAAAGCTTTTTGCATAAACCGATGCCCCGGCATAGGCTAATACAAGATTTATTCCTGCGGTTCGTAGTAGTGTACTCTTTCCCGACATATTGGACCCAGTTATAAGCAGGACCCTGGTTGGCTTCTCAATTTTTAGGTCATTACATACAGAATTATGGGTTAATAAAGGATGTCCAATACCTATGGCCCTAAAGCACGATGGTGTATCTGTAATTTTAGGTATTACCCAATCTCTATTGTCGTGGCCTATGATGGCCAAGCTTGATAGGGCTTCTATTTCTCCAATAGTATCAAGCCAGGTCTTCATATAAATTCCAGACTGTTCCTTCCACAATTCTAGGGCAATCATACATTGATAATCCCAAAGCAGGGCAATGTTTATAAATATAAAGACTGCATTATCTCGATTCGAAATATTTTCCACTATTTTTTCTAATCTATCTATCTGCTGATATGCCCTGTGTCCCCCTTCATTAATAAGCTGTTCCTTTAACTCCTTAAGGCCTTTAGATTTAAAACTCTTCCCTTCAATGTGCTTTAGCATTTGTCTGTAGGCTTTTATGCTGCGCTTATATTTATAAACCACATTTAAAGCCTTAGACCTTTCTTTATTGCAGTATCTAAGTATTATGGCCTGGACTGCCAGAGCTGTGAGGGGAACATAATGGGATACACTATTGGTTATAAAGTATAGGAAAATAAGTATTAAAGTTATAGCAGGAAGCAAAAGTACTAAAGCCCTTACCCATGTCTTTAGGTATAACCTATTTCGTATCTCTGCCCATCTAAATAAAGCTTCTGGGTTTTTAGTTTCATCGGATATTGTCATGCCTTCCGCCATTAATCTTTGACGCCACCACAGACTATTAGCAAGCTCTCCAACAGCCTCCTGCCTTCTATGGATATCATCCTTCCTTTCACATGGCCTACTTAAGTATTCTGCTAGCTTTTTTCTTCCCATGTAGGTTGTGGCTACATTAATCCACTGAAATAGGGAACCTTGTCCAAAGATATCAAGATCATCGGAAAAGCTATGGTCTTCATCTTTAAATTCTTCTCCCCTATCTTCAAAGGATTTCCACTCACCCCTTACACGCTTTAATCCCCCATTATTTATTCTATATAATAAATCTGTATACTCCTTTTTAGATTCCATTTTATTATGTTTTATAACTAGGTATATAAATATAGCCACATAGACTAAAGATACATAAAATAACAAAGAATAGCCCTTAGTCATGTATAAAAAAACCATGTTTCCCACTCCAACTAAGGCCACAATTAATCTAAGGTTACTGATTATGTTTAAATCTCTGCTCTGTTTTTCTAATCTTCTATGATAGTAATTTTTCCGTCTCTTATATTTTTCATTAGGAGTTTTCAAGATATTTTAAGTCCTCCTTTACTAAGGTTTTAGCTATATTTTTCTAACTTTATATCCACAATCTAAATTACATCCTTCCATTTTATTTTCATACCCATGGTCCAAAAGAGTATGATGGCTATTATCAGGACACCAGAGTAGACCAATAAAGCATTCGCTACAGGTTTTAAAAACATATGTAAAGCGATTGAGAGGCCACAGTAAACTAGTGATATGATAAGTGCCATAATGTTGCTGCTTTTAATATGATTAAAATCCATGGAAAATGGAAGCTCCCTTGAAGATATTTTAAAAATTATGGAGGAAACTAAAATCAGATTCAATAACATCACAGCCATATCTATAAATATTTTAGGTCCACATATTACTAGAAATACTATACTGGGTACTAAATATGCTGGAATAATATATTGAACTAAAAAGGCCTTAAATGCTCCCCTATAAATTGGAGAAGGTTCCTCAATCGGTAGAACTCTATATATCCAAGCTCCCCCATATTTTTCACTTGTTTTTATCATTATAATCAAGTTCGACAATAGTAATATAGACATATAAATTGAGAAATAGGATTTGCTACGGGCAATTTCTCCTATAACCTCGGAAAATGTCCTGTTATGACCAAAGGTCCTAAATATTATTATCAAAGGCATTACAGCTGCCAAGGATGCATTGGGATAGATTCTTAATTTTAGTTTTCTTTCATTTAAAATCATTTTCTGTGTAAATCTAAAAAAGATGTTCTCCATTTTATTAAAACAAAGTATTTTTCCAATCATCCATTGAAGCCTTTCCCTTATCTCGGTAAATCTATTTTTCCCAGTACTGTTATTATTTAATTTAGAAAGATTTTTCTCAAAATAGGGTACAATGACCTTTGTATATACTATAAAGGATATTATTGGAATTATAATACCCAAAAGACTTAGATAAATATAATGGTTCCCAAAATCCTTCTCTACAAAGAGCTGAAAGGGTGCAGCAAACCAAGAGGGAGGAAGGAAATATATCCACCATTTTGGTGTGAATACTACATCATATTGGGAAACATTAAACATACGTCCTACAAACTGGTAACCTATAATCAACACAATGGTAAGCATTATTTGAACATAATTTATTATATCCTTCAGCTTCTCTCCATCGAAAAAATTTAGAATTAAAGAGTACATAAGTGAAGTCACAAAGATGATAAAGACTGAAGATAAAAGGAGAACAAAAAAGAATATAATAAAAAATATAATTCCATGCTTTATGGTTCCAGCTATGATAGATGGTCCAGCTGTAGCCATAGTAATAATGAATATATAAATAAAGATATGTATTGCCTTGGCTGTATTGATAGTTTTAGAATCTATTGGCCTACACTGTAAAATATTTTTGTCCTTCACATCTAATAAAACAGACGAAAAATCAGCAATCATAGTTGTCGTAATCATAAATAAAATCATTCCAAGACAAAAACTCATTTTTACAAATAAAGATAGGGATGATATAACAATTACCATTGCTACTAAGCCTACTAAGACATAGGATATTAGTGAGCTTACAAGAAAATTTTTATCTTCGTCATCTTTTTTATGACTAGTCATTATTGTGGGAACCCGCCTACAATCCATGATTAATTTTATTTGTAATATTTTTCTCATGATTTTATAATCTACTCCAAATTTTTCAAAGGCAAAGCTAAACTTATCAAGAATTTTTAGAGATATAAAATCTTTCATTAATTACACCACCTTTATGGATATTCGCCCTTATAATCAAATATTTTCAAAGAAAAAATGTAGAAGCTTTCATTGTGTTTTCTTAGAAAAATTTATTAAGGTTTAAGAGCGATTATCTTTAAATGACCAATTAATAATCTGGACTTAATGTACTAATAAATTCATCAGCAATATCCCTGTGATTATTAAATCCTGTAAGCTGATTAAATATTTCTTCTAGGGAGCCTTCTTCACTCATTTCCCTCAATTCATTAAATGTTCCATCGGCCACAACCTGACCATTATTTAGCAGTAGTATTCTATGGCTTATTTTTTCTACAACCTCCATAATATGTGAAGAGTAAAAAATAGTTTTACCCTGGGCTGCTAGCTTCGACAGAACCTCCTTAAAAATCATTACGCTATTGGCATCAAGTCCACTTAAGGGTTCATCTAAAAATAGAATATCGGGATTGTGAATGAGGCTGGCTATAATCAATAGTTTTTGTTTCATACCCTTAGAATATGAGGATATTCTAGAGTAATAGTTTCTCTCTATATCAAATAAGGTCATTAGTTTTCTAGCCTTAGTATCTACTTCCTTATGTTCCATTCCATATACTTCACCTAAAAACGTAAGATATTCACGGGCTGTCAAGGTATCGTAAATTTCAGCAGTCTCCGGTACATAACCTATCTTCCTCTTGTATTCAGTGTTATCCTTTGAAATATCCTTACCAAATATTTTTATTTCCCCTCTATAATTATTCAATATTCCCAATAGAATTTTCACCGTGGTACTCTTTCCTGCTCCATTAGGGCCAATATATCCTATAATCTGTCCTGGATAAACCTCGATATCTATGCCCTTTAAAATATCTTCCTTATCCCTTTCATAGCCCATTCTTAAATCGCTTATTTCAATAACTGGCTCTCTATTCATGAGTATCCTCCTAACCCTAAGTTATGTAATTGATTTCTTTATATGTAAGTATTGGGAATAAACATCATTTTAAATTATATCACATCAATTATTGAGTTTGGAAAAATATTTCAACCTTCAAACAAGAAGAAAAGTATTTATCTAAGGATAAATACTCCCTTCTTTCCATTTAGATATGGACCTCTACAATTTAAACCTATAACCAACCCCCCATAGTGTTTCAATATACTTGGGGTTTGGAGGATCCGGTTCTATTTTTTCACGTATCTTTCTAATATGAACTGTTACTGTAGATATGTCCCCCAGGGAATTAAAGCCCCATATTCTTTCAAATATTTCATCCTTACTAAATACTCGATTAGGATTTTTAGCAAGGAGCAGAAGGATATCAAATTCCTTTGAAGTTAAATTAATTTCCTTCTCGTTTACATATACTCTTCTGGAGCAACTATCTAGTGAAAGACCATTAATCTCTATTATCTCAGTGGTTGATTTTCCCTTATTAGTCAGCCTTTCGTATCTATTGAGATGGGCCTTAACTCTAGCCACTAACTCATTGGGACTAAAGGGCTTAGTTATATAATCGTCGGCACCTAGACCAAGTCCTCTAATCTTATCAATGCCTTCACCCTTGGCGGAAACCATCAATATTGGAATGTCTAGTCTCTCCCTTAGTTCTTTACATATCTGAAATCCATCGACTTCGGGAAGCATCAAATCTAAAATGATTAAGTCAAACTTCTCTTTACTGGCCCTTTCCATTCCTTTTCGTCCTGAATTTTCAATTTTAACTTCAAAGCCATTTATCTCTAAGTAATCTCTTTCTAGCTCTGAAATACTTATATCATCTTCAATAATCAATATTTTCTTCATACTTTTCCTATCCTCCTCCATTCTCCTTTAAGGAAAAGAATATACTGGTCCCCACATTATTTTTACTTTCAGCCCAAACCCTTCCACCATGTTTTTCAATGATTTGCTTTGATATGGCGAGTCCTAAGCCACTTCCAACTATCGAGGTATTTCTGGATTTGTCACCCCTATAGAATCTATCAAATATAAAGGATAGATTTTCTTTGGAAATTCCTTTTCCATTATCTTTAATTTCAACAATTACCTCATCTTCTAATCTCTTTATATTAATATCTATTATTAGTGTCTCTTCTCTTCTATATTTTATTGCATTACTGACAATATTTACAACAACACGTTTTAGTTTCTGTAGGTCTGCTTTGACGAAAATCGGTTCATAATCATAGCTTAAACCTATTTTTCCTCCAACCTTTTCTAAATCGAAACTTAAATCTTCAACACTAAATTTAAGGAACTCTATAATATCGATAATTTGGAAGTTAAATTCTTCCTTCTCCATATCTAGTCTTGAAAATAGAAAGAGTTCATCAATTAAAAGCTCCATATCCTTTGATTTTTCATAAATTGTATTAATGTATTTATTCACCTTTTGAGGGGAATCGGCGATTCCATCCCTTATACCCTCTATATGTCCCTTAATCGACATTATTGGTGTCTTTAAATCATGGGATATGTTAGAGATTAAATTCTTTCTATTATCCTCATACCTTCTTTGAACTTCAAGGGAATGCTTTAATTTCAAGCGCATTTCTTCAAAACCTAAGCTCAGTTCTCCTATTTCATCGTCTAAATGCCTTTTAATCTCATAATCTAAGTTTCCATTTTTCATTTCATTAGTTGCATGTCTCAATTTTACTATAGACTTTATAATATCCTTATAAACAGAATAGGTTAATAGGAGGGTTGTTATAATTAGTATACATATGATAGCTATAGTTGAAATTGCTCCTATTTTTTTAAACTCTCTTTTCATGGATTCAATATTGTACATTACAAAAAGTGAAATCTCCGATTCATCGATGTAATAATCAATTTGGGTACCTATTGCATACCCCCCATGAACTCTTATATATTCTTCTCTGCTGTACTCTTCCTTAAACATAGGTAAAGTATCTAAATTTACTAACTCCTGGAGGTTTTGTGAAACGTATAGTATCTCCCCATCTCTTCTAGTAACAACTCCACCGTGAAATTCTTTAAGCTCATCCTCTATGGATTGGATATAGGAACTTCCAATTAAATTTTCCTTGTCTTCCAATACTGCAATATTCATTTTACGGTTAAACTCACTACTTTTTTGCAAATAGGATCCAACCCTTTTTCCTGGACTAAACCTATCTAAAAGGCTTTCCTTTTCTTCAAATAGAAAAAATCCAAAGGTGAAATTTATTATAATTATAAATATGATTGGAATTACTATCATTCCAACATATGAAAGTATTAACCTATATTTAATGGACATAAATGCTCCTCCAAGACCCTTAAGGATTAATATGAATTTACAACGATTAAGCTTATTCAAGTAGATCTTGAGATTCTATCACTAGGCTCAAAATCTACTCTATAAGCTCTATGGTAACAGATTGTTTATATTTATCCTTCTATTCCTTTAAACTAATTTCATTTACTACCTTAATTAGGCTATCTTCATCTATATATTCCTGACCCTTTACAACCAGTCTATCTCCTACATTTAACTCGCCAGATATTTGAACATATCCATCCTTAGTTATTCCCCTCTCAACTATAACCTTCTTAGGACTGTTTTCTTCTATAATATAGACGTAATCTTCATTGCCCTCTGATATTATAGATTTCTTCGGTACTATTATCTGACTCTCCAGCTTTTCTATCTCAAAGTCTATATTTGCAAACATACCAGCCTTTAAACTTAAATCTTTATTTTCTATCTCAATTTCAACGGGATATATATTCCCATTATTCGAACCTACAGGGCTAATAGATGTAATCTTCCCCATATAATCCCTTTCTTGAACGTTAACTCTTACATTATCCTCAACAGAAATCCTATTTACAACATCCTCTGAAACATTGGCTTTTACAATAATCGGATTGAGCTTTACAATGACAAAATCGCTAGAGCCAGTCATTTCTCCAATTTCAATATTTCTATTTGCTATTATTCCATTTATAGGACTCTTTATTATTGTATCATTTAAAGAGGCATTTAGACTAATAGAACTTGATTCAAAATCTTTTTGTGCCTGCTGATAATTTAATTTTGACTGTTCATAGGATGTCTTTGAATTATCAAAATCCTTTTTCGTTATAGCACCAGTTTCATATAAAGACTTCATATTGTTAAAATTTTCAAGTTGATTCTCATACCTTATTTTAGCATCTTCCAAGGATGTTTTCAGCTTGCTTTTTTGTAAATTTACATCGGTTTTTAAATCATCGTTATCCAGGGTATATAAAACCTGACCTTTTTTTACTTTATCCCCCAGCTTAAAATTGATACTTTTAACCTTCCCCTTGGCTTCGCTTGATACATTTACTTCTTCACTGGCATAGAGTTTACCTGTGGTACTATAGTCATTTGTTAATGGCTTTTTCTCTATTTCCCTCACCTCAACAGCTATACTATTATCCTGTGGGTTATCTTGTGATTCCTTTACTTCTGCCCTTGTTTTGGAACACCCAGTTACAATAAGGGGGACAATCATTAAAGATATAATAAGCAATTTCTTTATTTTCATTTTCAACTCTCCTTCACTATCTTCTATCAATAAATATTGGAACTCTTCTTTGAATCCTATTCTTAAGTCCTTCTACAAGGGAATATAGTACAGGAATAAATATAAGAGTCAAAACAGTGGATGCCACAAGTCCAAATATCAATGCAAAGCCTAATTGAGCATAATCCTGTTCTTTTAAGGCTAGAGGAAGTATTCCTCCAATAGTCGTTATTGATGTTGCAAATACAGGTATGAATCTGGATTTCCCCCCTTCTTTTATAGCCTCAAACATTCCATATCCATTTTTTCTTAAATAATTTATATAGTCTACCAGGACTATAGCATCGTTTACTGCTATACCTACCAGTGAAATGATACCCATAAATGCAAATAGTCCAAAGCTATTTCCTGTAATTATTAATCCAGCAAAGGCTCCTATTGTAGCTAAGGGTACCGAAAATAGTATAACGAAGGGTTGAGACAATGAGTTAAATTGGACAGCTAGTATAATAAATACTAATAAAATAGCTATACCCATATTTAAAAACATATCTGTAAAGGATTCTTGAATATCCTGCTGCTCTCCCCCGTAGGAAACTTCCACATCTTCAGGTAAAGGATAATTATTTATCTTTGAGCTAAATTCTTTTATTATTTCAGTGGTATTGGCCCCCTCAGTGGTATTAGACTCCACTTTAACGATTCTATCGAGGTCATCGTGTTCAATAGCAACAAAACCCTTAGTTTCAACTAGGGATGCCACCTGAGAAAATGCTATTTTTTCTCCCCTATTGGATGTAAAATATATTTTTTCAAAGTCATCAATGGTTTTAATTTGACCTTCAGTTGTTCTAACTACAATATCTATCTCATCTTGATTGTCCTTAAATTTAGAAATTCTTATACCTTGAATTGCCTTCCTTATTTCAGAGGATATGCTATTGACATTCAATCCTAATAAACTAGCCTTTTCTTTATCCACCACAACTCTCAGCTCCGGTGGACCATCTCCTACAGTTGTGCTTGTTTCTGCTACTCCATCAATATCCTTTAAAATTTCCTCAAAATCATTGGCAACGCTCCCTAGGCTTTCAAAGTCCTCTCCCTTTAATTCAATACTTATGGGCTTACCTCCCGATGGTCCCATTCTTTGCTGCTGAATAGTTATCTCAGCTCCTGCAATATCATTGAGACTCTTCCTTAAACTGTCTACAATCTCATTACTGCTTCTTTCCCTTTCTCCTTCCGACACTAGGTCTATTGAAATCTGAGCCTCATTTTGACTATCTGTACCACCTCTTAAAAAGTTTCCACCTGTACTTCCTACCTTACTCACTATGGTAACAATCTCTGGATATTCAAGGAGTACATTTTCAACTTCCTTGACTATGCTCCCTGTATCCTCTAGTAGATATCCCGATGGTAATTCCACTGATATATCAAAGGTTGTGTTGTCAGTAGGGGGAAATAACTCTATTTTTAAAAGCCCCAATGGAATACTTGATAGACTGGCTAAGAATACTACTAGTCCAATTACAACGATACCGATTCTCTTAAGTCTACTCCTCAATATTCTATCTACTATATTTACATATTTTTTTATTATTTTAGATTCTCCATGGCTCGAATTAGAGGTTTTAAATTGTTTTATATACATTGCCCCCGCAAAAACCGTAGCTGTAATCAAGGATAAGGACCCTATTCTTCCATCTTCTACAAAGGCAAGTAGGGATAGGGCAAATACAAAGACTACTGATACTACTTTTTTAACTAATTGAAGCTTACCCTTATTTTCCTTTATCTTGACCTTATGTTTACTTAAATACCTAGAGCACAGTGCCGGTGTAATGACAAGGGATACAACAAAGGATGTTCCTATGGCAAACATTACTGTAAGAGGAATAACCTTTAGGAATTCTCCCATTATTCCCGATGTTAAGGCCATGGGATAAAAGGCTGCCATAGTTGTTAGCGTCGATGCAAAGACAGCCGGTGCAACTTGATTTGTAGCCATCTTTGAGGCACTAAATACATCTATTCCCCTATCCCTATAGGTATCTATATTTTCCATAATTACAATGGCATTATCTACAAGCATCCCCAGGGCTAGGATTAGGGCAACTAATGACATGGAATTAAAGGTCATTCCGTTATATTGTAATAGAGCAAAGCTGGTAAGCAGGGTTAAGGGAATAACAAAGGCAACAATAAGGGACTCTCTAAAGCCTATAAATAGAAATAAGACAATGATAACGATAAGAAGTCCCGACATGGCATTTCCCATAACGTCATTAAGGGCTTCGTCAACCTCTACAGCCGTATCTCCACTAATGGCAACATCAACGTTATCGGGATATAATTTTCCTTCACTGTCCTTTAATAGCTGCTTGATTTCACTACTTAAACCCACTATATCTGCTCCACTTTCCCTGGTAACCGATAGGGAAATAGTAGAGGTAAAGGTTTTATCCTCTGAAACTCCTCTCTCATATCTCTGGGAATATGATGTTATCTCCTCATATGTATCCTCAACTTGGGCTACATCTTTAAGATAGATAGGGGTTCCATTCTCCACAGAAATAATGGTTTCTTCAATTTCTTCAATGTGAACAAACTCTCCAAGGGTACGGATATTAAATTGCATATCATCCAGTTCAATATCTCCACCGGGAGCAGTAATATTTGAGTTTGCAATGGCAGTTCTTATGTCATCAATGGAGATATTATATATGGCTAACTTAGATGTATCTACATATATATTAATCTCTCTATCGACTCCACCTACCATATTAACTTCACTAATACCATCTATCTTCTCAATCTCATCCCTAATATCTTCAGCTATGTCCTTTAATCCAATTAAATCGTAATCTCCACTTATGTTTAGGGTCATGATTGATCTATCACTTGTATCAAAGCCTGAGACAATCGGAGAATCACTATCCTGTGGCAATTGATTTTGAATTTCCGATATCTTGTTGGTAATTTCGTTTACTTTGTCATCTATGTCAGTACCAATTTTAAACTCAACAGATATGCTCGATAATCCATTACTGGATGTGGAGGTAATCGATTCAATATCATCTACATCCTTAATCTTACCTTCTATTTCATCGGTAATCTGACTCTCAATCTCTTGTGGTGCAGCACCAGTATAGCTTGTAGTAATCACTACAAAGGGTAATGTAATCTCCGGCATCTCTTCTCTTGGAAGCGTTATATAGGATTGTAATCCAAGTAATATTATTGCCGCAATAATTAAATATACTGCTCGGTACTTTTCAATAAAAAAACTCGATATTTTACCTAGTATATTCTTAGGGTCTTTATTCAATCTTCATCACCATCCTTTATTTCATCATAGGTTCATGATAGAACATGGAAATTAAATAAGTTAAAAGCATCTATTAAGTTTTTATTAACTATATATAAATTGTTTATTAATTGGGGACAAAGCCATCTTTACATGGGTTCAAATTTAAGGATTTAAGTCCTTCACTTCCCTAACAAAGATTCTTAACCGGATCTACAACATTTTTAATTTTATTTCTACTGCTGGGTTTTAAGGTGTTTCATATCTAAGATTTCTTGTAAGGATATTTAAACCTACAAAAATTTTAAAAAGCAGGATTAAATTTAATCCTGCCCAGTTCTTTTCATGGGTTTTAACTTTTTATGTAAAATTTAAAGGCACAAAAGGTGACTTAATAATATTATATAATATAGCTTTTTTTAAAATGTAATTTAAATCCTATCTTAATGTCTACATACTTTCTACTCTATAACTTAGATTTAAAAACTGAAAGGAGATATCTACCCATGAATAATTTAAATACTTTAGACTCTTTAGATAGTATAAGAGTGAAT
>JAKSBP010000105.1 GCA_022361035.1 Clostridia bacterium | reverse complement strand
GGAATAACCTAATATATGATTATAACATGTATGACTATATGATGATGATATAGATAAAATATGAGAAGGTGGATTAGTCCACCTTCTCAGATTGTTGACAAAGTCAACAAGATGACAGGCTTTAACAAACATGCAACTTCAAGGCACGCTGAAACCGAGGAGCGCAGCTTGCTCGGCTGCAAGTGAGCACCAGAGATTTTCAGCAGTAACGCTGAAATTGGGAGTTTGTTAACAGCCTAAGAAGGTGGATTAGTCCACCTTCTTAACTTTTAGAGAATAGCTTTAAAACTTGGAACTAATAGGCCAGTCTTATGGGCCTTTTTTTATTTTCAACAGCCTAAATCTATTCAAAGCCCCCATTATCTCATGCTTTCTTGGCAGGGCTAGATTACCGGGATGACCTGAAAAGGTTGAAAGTCCATCTAATCCTTTATTTTTAATGGTTTCATATACCTTACTAACAATACTACCAATATCTGACCTATCATTGGCTAAATTCTTAGCTATGTATTCAATCATTATGGCAATACAATTTGTTTGACTGTTGTCAACTAGCTGTTCTAAATATTTTAAGTCAATTTCAGTCTTATTGTAAATAATCTTATCCCTACCCTTAGCTTTTATACTCATACCTTTATAACTCTTAGGAAAACTGGAGTTTAAAAGAATTCTTGGAGCTTTAGTCTTAGGCTTAGAGTTATCAAAAAATCTATGGCTTTCTTTAGGGTGTATATTTTTAGCAATATCTTTAGCCCTATGGGTGACATCATAGGGTACGTACTTGTCCATCATGATAACATTGTCAGCTACATCAAAATAATCTCCTGAGCTTCCGGCTACCATAATAGTTGACACACCTAGAACTTCATAGAAATATCTTATCCTATTAATAAAGGGAGTTATAGGCTCCTTGTCCTTTTCTACTAGTTGCTGCATTTTTTCATCCCTAATCATGAAATTTGTTGCACAGGTATCTTCATCAATTAGTAGTAGTTTGGTACCGGATTCAAGGGCTTCGATTATATTTGCAGCTTGGGATGTGCTTCCACTGGCATTTTCCGTTGAAAAAACTTCCGTGCTTTGGCCATTGGGAAGATTATTGATAAAGGGAGATATATCAACCTTTTCAACATGTCGGCCATCTTCGGCCCTTATTTTAACAGCATCTTCCCTAGTTACTACAAACTGCCTTCCGTCACCTTCTATGTGGTTATAGATGCTTCTTTCAAGGGCCCGTAGGAGAGTAGATTTTCCATGATAGCCTCCACCAACAATTAGGGTTATCCCCTGGGGTATAGCCATACCTTTAATTTTCCCCCTATTAGGTAGTTCAAATATGCTTTCAAGGCTTTCAGGGTTTTGAAAAGATATTGCTCCTTTTTTCAGGGGCTTGTCAGAAACTCCACTTTCCCTTGGAAGAATGGAGTCGTTTCCAATAAAGGCCACCAATCCCTTTTTTATTAAACCCTCTCTCAAGTGGTATTGGTCTACAGCTAAGTCAACGTGTTTTTCTAATTCATTTGTATTTATGTTTTTATAATATAGGGTACTTTCTATAATTTTTGGAAGGGCACTTAAAAATATCTTTGCAGCTTCCTTGCCTAGGACCCTTCTTCCAGAGGCGGGAAGCCCTACTTCCAGTCTTGCCTCTAAATGCTTTTCATTTATTACCACCGAGGTCCTAAGTAATACCTCCTGACCAGGACAATCAATAGTCAATAGTCCGCTTTTGCCTGAGCCGTGGACCCTGGTGTAGTATTTAGATATATTTTTAGAAAAAAGTCTAGTTAGAAAATCGCATAGGGCAATGTTTTTATGGTACTTATCGAATAGAGCTATTGGAAATTTGGCAGTATCTTGGTTTACTATGATTCTGGCCTTGGAAGGAGAGGCAAAGGGGTCTCCTTGAACAGAATCTATTGACAATATATAATCCTTAAAACTGTATTTTCCCTTTATGTCTTTATAGGCTTTGTAGCCCTTTCCATCAAGCTGTATCAATAAACTATGTAAATCTTTTTGTGTTTTCAATATTTTAAATTCCTCCTGCTTTATATGTTTTTACAGACTAATGCCCGTAGGAAAGCCCATCGTTATAGCTTTATACCTAACCCCAACAAGTTCCCTTAAAAGTGAGGGCTAACAACGGGTTTCTATAAACCTCTATCCATTATACATACTTTTCCACATAAAAGTAAAGTCTCCATGAATATAAAATATAGGAGACTAGAAAGTTTAATTGAATACTATATAATTTCTTATAATTTTACCCAATTGCTTTAAAGTTACCATAAAGTTTCTAAGCATAAATTAAAAGAGCTAACACCTAGAAAATATAGAATGTTAGCGTAGTTATAACCTATGTGCTTTTTACTGGGACCCTTTCAAAGATATTGATTTTTAGGTTCCTTCCTTACTTAATAGAAGAATGGGGATCTTCCAAACCCTCCAAATCTTGGGAATCTTCTTGTTCCGAATCTTCTACGCCTTCTGCTTAGTAATTCTCCTAAAAGTATTACTGTTATTAAGTCTCTGCCTATATAGCCATCAATTCTTGCCATTTTATAATTTTCTGTTGAATTTTCCTCAGTGCGATGGTCATTGTTGTATTCTGCATGTATTTCCTCTACCATTCTATTTATAGTTTCCTTTTTGGGAAATGGATTCATCATCTGATTATATTCGTTGTCTACTATTTCACATTTTCTTTTTACGTATGGAATTATCCTGTAATACACTTCCGGGTACATTTTATTGGCCTCTGCTTCACAATACTGCATATAGTAGTTCTCATAATCGTACACTCCTAAATCCTCCTTCATAATATACTTTATAAAGCATAATAAAACTTACACAATATCATAATATGTATATAAAATAAATTGGTGCAGAAAATTTAATCGGTAATTTGTATATAAACTCAATTTCCTCAAGCCATAAACCATGTCGAAACAAACCATTATTTCATAAAACATGTTATAATAATACTAGAAATTTGTGGTAGTGAAACCTTAATATGAGGAGGGAAGAAATGTATAATTTTCTTGCTAAGGAATTATATAGTAAAATTTGTAATAGGCTTTTAAGTGCTGATTTATTGGATAAGATATCCCTACATCGGAATCAAGTTAAGGATTATGTAAAATCCCATGATTTTAAGGAAAAAATAAATGAAATGGTTATAAATAAAGACTATTCATGTAAAGCAGTATTGAAACTATGTATAGCCTTGATGGGGGAGCTAGATAGCCCTAGAGTTCCTGAAGACTGGCTCTCCTATATATATCAGTATGCCCTTAGTAAATCCTTTCCCGATGCAGTAACTACAAGACTCTATGATGGACTAGATAGGCATTGCACCTTATATTTAGAGGTACTTAGAATCGTCATGAATATTCAGAAGGTATCTGATGATAACAGCTGGGAAAGCAACTATCCCCTGAATTTTTTAACAGAGGAAGAAGAAGAGGGCCTGGAGAATATTGAAGAATATAGAGTGTTCAAGAAGGCCTTTGAGGATGAGTATATCTATGAGATGATGCGTCTTAACCAAGATGTGATGGGATACAGTTCCCTTCATCACATTAGCGGGGTACATTATTTATCCCTCTTTATAGGACGGCAATTAAAGTCCGCCGGATTGCCCATAGATTTAGGGAGGGTATCGGGGGCTGCCGCTGGACATGATATTGGAAAATTTGGCTGTAGGGCTTCAGAGGAAAAAAGAGTTCCATACCTACACTATTATTACACCGATGTATGGTTTAAAAAGCATGATATAGTATACATTACAAATATTGCAATTAACCATTCAACTTGGGACCTAGAACTTGAAAATTTGTCCCTTGAAAACTTGGTATTGATTTATTGTGATTTTAGAGTAAAGAAAAAGGGAAGGGAAATGCACATTTACAGCCTTGAAGACTCCTTCAATGTAGTATTAAATAAACTAGACAACTTGGATAATGCAAAGGAGATGAGATATAAAAGGGTATATTCCAAACTTAAGGACTTTGAGAATTATATGCTTAGTTTAAATATAGATTTAGATGTACAGCCTAAGAAAGAATATGTTTTAAGGGGAGAAATAAAAAAGAAATATTATTCTTTAATGCAGGGCAGGGAAATAATAGAGAGTCTTAAACATCTTGCCATAAATCACAATATAAATCTTATGTATAGGATAAGAAACGAGTTTTCTCTAAATTCTATAATAGAATTGGCTCGGGGTGAGGACGACTCAAATAATCTCAGAGGATATTTAAATGCATTTGAGGAATATTCAACTTATCTAACCCAAAAGCAAAAACTGATTACCATAAGGTTTCTATATGAACAATTAGTTCATCCAGAGGATGACATTAGAAAACAATGTGCTGAAATAATAGGAGCATTAATTGCTACCTTTGATGTGGTATATAGAAAGGAAGTACCAGAAAATGTAATCATAGAGCCTCCTGGATATGCCTCCTATGAATTGTTTGATGATTATTTAGATTTATTCCTATTTCCAAGCAAACAAATTATTGAGGCACATCAGATATGGATAGGAAGTAGTACAAAGACAGTGGTGTCATCCCTATTTTCAAATTGTCTTGAGGGGCAAATCAAGGACTTTATCAACGTTCTTTTAAGATATTATAGGAATAACTTAAGCGAAAACAAAGAATTTGTATTAAATATGTTAAATATGGCTAAATATATTCCCCTAGATAAATGTGAAGAGGAGGGAATGGAGATACTCTTTACATATATTAAAAGGGTATTTTACAAAGAAAGTAATGAATTAAGACTATCGGCCCTAGAAACAACCTGTAATTTGATACCTAAGATTGATAAAAACCTTAATATAATATCATCCATTCGAGAGGAGTTTTGTAAAAATACGGAGTATTCTCAGCTAGCAGTGGAAAACTTTTTAAAATTACACCTAGCAAGACTTCTTGAGCTAGATGATGGTATTATTAGTGAATTAGAAGAATATTGTATTAAGGATAAAGAAAAAATTCCAAGCATGTTTCTAAGCAATCTTAAAACTGCAACGGATTGGATAACAAAAACCTATCAGGTTGAATTAATCATGAAACATACCCTTGAAAATCCAGAAACTACGGGTATACATACAGCTATGCATTTTTGTAATCTTCTTAAGGTAAGTGCCAGTGAAAATGTGAGAAATAAAAGTGGTGAAGCGTTAGTGGAAATAGTACCGAATTTACCCTTTGATCAGCGGAACGATATAGTTATAGAGCTTTTAAGGGCTTTGGAAATAGAGGGCCATCAATTTACAAAATATATACCCGATTATCTTGGCAGGCTTATGCTCTATTTAGGGCCTGTAGAATTAGATGAGCTAGTATCGGACTTTATTGAAAAAATAAGGCAGTCAAGTTCCAAGGTAATATCACTTTTATTGAAGACGATTGGCATATGCATATTAAATTATCCAAACTATAGGAGTCTGTTTATCGAATCAGAGAAATCCTACAGTGATAGATTTGTAAAGATGCTAGGGATTCTATTAAATGGACTAGTAAACAATGATTCTCAGGTTACAAAGGTTGCATCTAGCGTTATTGGGATAGATATATTTGGCTCTAAGGAATTAAGCTTAGAGGAAAAGAGCCATATATTTAAGCTTGCAGCTAAAAAGATTCTTGCACTTATAGGTGATAGTAAAGAGATTAAGGAGTTGGATTTCTTAACGAACGCCGCAGGCTTAAATCACATATATAGATTTATTTCGGACTATAAGTTCTATAATGGTTCGATAGATATAGATAAGCAGAAAAATATTGCTTTCTTTCCCGGCAGTTTTGATCCTTTCTCCCTAAGTCATAAAGAAATTGCAAGGGAAATTAGGGATTTAGGATTTGAAGTCTATTTAACTATAGATGAGTTCTCTTGGTCCAAAAGAACTCAGCCCAATCTGATAAGAAGAAATATCATCAATATATCTATAGCAGATGAACTGGGCATTTATTTGTTCCCCGATGACATTCAAGTAAATATTGCGAATACAGATGATTTGAAAAAACTTCGCAATGTTTTCCCCGAGTCCGACGTTCATATTGTTGTGGGCAGTGACGTAGTATTAAATGCTTCTGCATATAAGAATAATGAGGAAGACTCCATAGTATCCTTTTCCCATATAATTTTTGATAGAAGAAACCTCTATTTCTCTGAGAAGGATAATTTAGACATTGATGAAATTATTGATAAAATCCATGGAGAGGTTATAAGATTGACATTGGCTCCCCAGTATGAGGATATTAGCTCCACTCAGATTAGAAACTATATAGATCAAAATAGGGATATATCTAGTTTAGTTGACCCCCTTGTACAGAAGTATATCTACGAAAATGGTCTATATAGAAGGGAACCCCAGTATAAGACTCTCATCCAAATGAAATCAATTTCTGTGGATGTAGTCGATGACCTTACAGAGGGTTTATTGGTTGAGCTTGCAGGTTTTTTAATGGAGTATAATCAAGAAGCCTATGATTTACTGAAGGATATCTCAAATAAAATATGGCCTAGGATAATGATTTTAAGGGACATAAAGAACAATGGTAAGATATTAGGCTTTTCAATGTTCCACTGGATACGTTCTAATACCCTCTTTAAAGAATTTCATGATAATGTTGTATCGGAATATATACGTAACAACTATGTGGGAAGAATTATAGTTTTAGATGGAATATTTATCAGTAGGGACTCGGATATACCAAATCTAGAACAAATTATTCTTACTGAAACCCTTTCCTTCTGCCTAGAAAGGGATTATACCTATGGAGTTTTTAGAAATACAATAGAGGGTTATCCTGCAGAAGCTTTGCATGAAATGTTAGAACTCCAGGGTTTCCAGATGATTCCAAACTGTGATAGCAATAATCCAGTTTTTGCTGTAAATATGACTGCACCATGTACCCTATATCTAGGGGTTGAAACATTTATAAAGGAACCTTTCATAAGCAACTCAAAGGTAATAGATGCAATAAATCGCTGTAGAAAAAGGCTTCAACGGGCTATAGTAGGACTTTATCCCGGCAACCTGCTATTAGCTATTGATAGACAGATGGTCTACGAAAATCTAATAAAGAAAATTTGTGATGAAAATAATGTATCAATTACACCGGCTATTTCAAGGAAACTGGGAGAAGCCATGTGTGTTCCCTTTGGACAGATATTAAAGGGGTATATAATACCTAATACTGTAACAAAATCAATGCATACAGAAAAATATTTCTGGCCAAGCACTAAAAATTATGAGATACAGGCCTATCCCTATTATATGAACCTCAAAAACCAAGTGAAGATGATTCGCTCCTTTGATAGACCCGTAATATTAGTAGATGATTTGCTGCATAAAGGGTATAGAATAAAGGCCATCGACCCAATACTAAAAAGTGAGGATGTGGAGGTTAAAAAGATTATTGTAGGAATACTTTCTGGCCGAGGTAAAGAACTTATGGATATTCAGGATAGAGAAGTGGATTTTGCCTATTTCATACCTAAACTAAAGGTTTGGTTTAATGAAAGCTCTATGTATCCATTTATAGGTGGAGATACCCTGTGGAGAGGAGTATATCCTAAAAGAAATTTAGTTCCTTCCATTAACTTAATATTGCCCTATACTTCTCCTACATTTATAAAGGGGACCTCCAAGGAAGCAATATATAGGCTATCGAAGGTCAGCATAGAAAACTCCATAGAAATACTTACCACCCTTGAAGCAGAGTATCAGAAAATAAACGAGAGAAGTTTAACCCTAGGGAATCTAGGCGAAGTATTTATTTCACCAAGATGCTCCGACCATGGAAAGGATATGAATTATGATTTTAAGATTAACACATCCAATTATTTAAAAAATGATTTAACTATTCTAGAGCGTCTTGAGGATATATTAAGTAGTGAATAAGGAGATGTATTATGATTTACTATAGATTAGGTGAGAAGATATTATTTTCAAAGGTTAAGTATGATGATTTAGAGTTAATCGGTGAGGATATTGCAAAGGATAATGAAGGTAAGCTCTACTTCTTGAATAAAATAGACCCATATAATTCAAGGAGAAGCTTTTGTGTTTCAGACCCTTCCTTATTATATCTTGAAGAGGAGGGTATCAATCTTCTACAGAAGAGTGATATGGTAAAGGAGACCGTACCTAGATGGATAGTTGACAAAATTGAAGCTAGGGAAGTTACTTCTATAAATACTGAATATGTAAATTGGAAGGACCTATTAAATCACTCTCCTCCTAAGAGGTGGCGAATAAATGTTTTTGGCCTTGGAGATGTGGGAGGAAGTTTAGTAACTGGACTTAGGCTTATGGGAGGAGACTGTATTTCTGAGATTGGAGTATATGATAGGAATGAAAATGTAAAGACAAGATGGATACTTGAAGCAAATCAGATACTTTCTACCTGGGATGATAGTATCTATCCAAAGGTTAAAGGAATCAATCAAGAAGAACTCTTCGATTGTGACATGTTTGTATTTTGTGCTAGTATAGGAGTGCCTCCTGTAGGTGAAAGTGTTGGAGATGTGAGAATGGCCCAATTTCAGGGTAACTCCAAGCTTCTAAGGACATATGGAAGGATGGCGAGAGAAGAGGGATTCAAAGGAATTTTTGCGGTAGTATCGGACCCCGTTGACCTATTGTGTAAATCCCTTCTTATAGATAGTAATAGGAACAAAATTGGAGAATTGGACTGGAGAGGATTAGCTCCCGAGCAAATCAGAGGCTATGGACTTGGTGTCATGCATGCCCGTGCTGCTTACTATGCAGGTTTAAGCTCTGAAACTAGTCACTACTTAAGGGAAGGTAGGGCCTATGGGCCCCACGGAGAAGGTCTGATTATTGCCGATAGTATAGAAAATTATAGGGAAGATATTTCTCACTTCTTAACAAAAAAGGCTAAAGAGGCAAATTTACAAGTTAGGTCCCTTGGCTTTAAACCCTATGTTGCCCCTGCTCTATCATCTGGTACCCTTTCCCTGATAGGAACTGTTAAGGGTAAGTGGCACTATAGTGCAACCTATATGGGTGGGGTTTTTATGGGTTCAAAAAATAGATTGACTTCCTCCGGTGTAGAAATTGAGAGACTGGTGCTGCCTGAACCATTGTTTGCAAGTTTACAGGAAACCTATAGAAATCTAAGGGGCATTATATGAATAAAATATATCTCATAATGCCCGGTGAGATATCCTATAGACTTTCTAAAATGGTTGAAACAGCCGTCAAAGGATTAGATATCTACTTGGTTAATGATCCATCTAATATTCCAGACCTTAGAAATAGGAAAATAGTTTTTGCCCTTCAGCTTGACGATTTAGGATATAACATTCTTGCCTTTCAAATCATGTCTAGACTCTTTAAGAGGGGAAAGGATGCCCTGCATGGTTCAAGTGCTGTTATGATAATTGATAGTCCCAATGATTTATACACTAAGGGTGTAGCCCAGGATATAATTTTCAAAGCTAATCTAATGGGATGTCGCTTTCCAGGCCATCCATTGGTTGAAGCAATAGAGGATTTGAAAAACCTGCGCACATGGCAAAAACAGTTGGATTTGTCCTTGCATGAGATTAGTATGGATTTATGTAAAGAATTAAGGAAAAATTTTATTAATGACAATCCCAAGGTTATTGTTAATCCTAGAATTTTAGTGCTTCATGCAAGTTCCCATAAAACCTCTAACACCTTGATGCTTTGGAATATGATAAAGGAACATCTTGGAAAATGTACTATAGAGGAATACCATGTTGAAAATGGCACTATTGTGGATTGTAAGGGCTGTTCATTTACAGCCTGTATGCATTATAGTAAAAGGAAATCCTGCTTTTATGGAGGAATAATTACAAAGGAAATCCTCCCTGCAATTGAAAGGGCCGATGCCCTTATGTGGATATGTCCAAACTACAACGATGCCCTATCCGCAAAGCTTGCCGCTGTAATAAATAGAATGACAGTCCTCTATAGGAGAACTAAGTTTTATAATAAAACTCTATTTGGGGTAATTGTATCGGGGAATTCCGGGTCGGATTCCGTTGCAAAACAATTAATTGGGGCTTTGAATATCAATAAAAGCTTTAGACTTCCCCCCTACTTTTCCATAATGGCTATTGCAAATGACCCAGGTGAAATAATGAAGACAGAGGATATTGAAAAAAAGGCAAAGGAATTTGCTGAAAATATTATTAGTGAGATTAAGGCTTAGCAAAGGAAATCTATATTTGCTAGGCTTAATTTTTTTGAAATCTAATTAATCTTCTATCCTAGTTAAGGATAGATCAAGCTGTTGACAAACCCGAATTTCTTCGTTGTTGCTTCAACCAAGAACCCTTCCGTATTTCTTTATACGCTGCGGCCTCTCGGTTTCAGCACGCCTCGAACTTCGGATTTGTCAAAAGCCTATCATCTTGTTGACAAAGCTGAATTAATTCTTGATGGAACTTTTCTCCTATAAAATCGTCTATATATAAATGAGCAAAACTTAAGATTAATTTCAAAGAAAATAATGAGAACTATTATATTTTTATAAAGTATTCTGATACCATAGTCTTTGACCTCTAAAGGTTATATTGATTAGTAAGTTTTTTAAGATGGAAATTATGGGATTTATTTCATTACAGGACCTTTGTCCCATAAAAAGGAAGCCATTGATGTACCTGAGTCTCTGTTAAGAAAATTTTAAGAAAAATTGTTAAAAATAAAACTACTAATTTATTGATAAATCAATTATAATAGACTTTAGGTGATGGGAAATGAAAGGATATATGATTATTTTTTTAATAAGTACTTTTTTATTGTCCTCCTGTATTGATGGCAAAAGCGAAGTAACTATGAAAAGTCTTAAAGCGGATAATCGGGTTTTCCAAGAAAAGATTTTAACCTTGGAAAAGGAAAATGACCAGTTGAAAAAAAAATACGAGGATTTACTAAATGAGATAAATGACCTAAAAAATACCATAGACAAAAAGGATTCGAGGATTAGTATACTAGTTAAGGAAATAGAAATTCTGGAAAATGCACAGTCTCTCATTAATAACGGCTATGGTATGAACAAAAAAAAGGTTTTAGAATTGGACCTAAATAATGATGGGTATAAGGATTTTATAAAGCTTGAATCTAGCAAAGATAAATATTATAGGTTATCTATCAATGATATTTCCATTACAAGCATGGGAGTAAATGTGGATTATAATTTTGAAATCATAGATATTAATTCTGAAGATAATATTAAGGAGATAGCAATTAGTCAAGCTGGGATTAAAGAAAATCCAAAGACTACTATTTATAAATATTGTTTAGACAACATATCCTATATAGGTAAGGTTAATGGACATATTGATAATATAATACCTAATGGAGATGGAAGCTTAACTACATATGTAAGTGGCGATATTCTTTGTTCATGGTACTATACTGAAAAGTATAAACTATCTGATACACATATGCTTGTGAAGGAAGATAAGGAATTGCATGAGATGAATAAAAAGGTAAAGGTTTTGAAGAGTATTCCACTACTAAAATCTATGGAAGGAAGGGAAATGGTTGCTGCCCTTACTATCGGAGAAGAGGTAACATTAATTGCATGTGACAATAAAAAATGGTGTCAAGTACGAAAACAAAATGGAGTAAAGGGTTGGTTTGAGATAGAGGATTTTGACAAGATTAAGGGAACGGACTATAGAGCACCTCAAGTCTTTAAAGGGTTAACTGATGATGATTAAGTAAATATGAGGGATTTCGGCAGTTATGCAGAAATATAACCTTTGTTAACAATAAAAAGCCTATTAGTTGGAAGACTAATGGGCTTTTTGGTACCTGGGAACTAAGGAGCTTTTTGGAAGAATATTGTACAATAAAAAAATTAGGAAAATTAAGTAATGAAGAAATTAAAGTTTTATCAATTGAGCCATAAATTCTTGTAAGGTAGAAGAATGAACTTCAGGTCCCTAATTAGAAGGGATTGGTATGAGGCCCTATGGTTTATTCCAATCCCTCCTAGGACCTATATAAAAAATGCAACATTGAATATTTTCTTCAAAAAAATCAAAAAAATTCATATTAAATACAAATTATGACAACATGCTTTTGAAAAATATGGTATAATAATAATTAGTTTTTTATCTTAGGTAAGGGGGCTTTATATGATACAAGATTACATATATATTGCAGTCTTTGCATCCTTCCCAGAAGTGATAGTAATGCTTTTATTTGGCTTCAGTCTTTCAAATTTTAGGAACGTTAATATATCTAAACTTTTGATTGTTGCATTTATTCAAACTATAGTTGCTTTATTGGTAAGATTCTTTAATGTGTACTTAGGAGTGCATACAATAGTACAAATTATATCTTTATATATACTAGTTGTGGTAATTTTCAAAATTAAATATTATAAAGCAATAATTCCTGTATTGATAGGTATGTTGTCCCAAGGGTTAATACAAAATATTACATTACCACTTATTGTGAATGTGTGGCAAATAGACACTACCAATTTATATTATAATCCTAAGAATTTGGTTTTAGCAGCTTTTCATATTTTTATAATATCGTTGATTTTGTTGATTATTATTAAAAGAAAAAGATTTTTTTTATGTGATATTAATGATTAGAAGGTGAGGATTTTGAAGAATAAAAATAGATACGTTATTTTGTCAACAACACTATTTCAAGTATTGATTATATCCATATTTACTTTATTAATAAATACTTCGGTTACATTAAATAATCTTAAAAAGAGCATACCTGTCTTTAATTTTTTTATAGCTGTGACGACTGTTCTTATGTTTATCTCTGTGAAAAAGCTAAGGTATTCTGAGAAAAAAGAAGCAGAATTTGAATTGATGAAGAGTAATATGGAAAATGTGGAAGAGTTAATAAGCCTTATAAATACCCAGAAGCATAACTATATTACTCACATACAGGCTATAGGAGCTTTACTTTATTTAGAAGAATATGAAGAGTTGTCCCGTTATGTGAAGGGAATATCAAAGGAATACAGTTTTACCAGCGAAGTTATTAGGCTTGGACATCCAGCACTGACAGCAATAATTAATACGAAAAGGGAAATAGCACGTAAAAAGGGAATATTTTTTCATATTAAGTGTGAAAAGAAGGTAGATAATATAGTAATGGAATCTTGGGATTTATGTAATCTGCTAGATAATGTAATAGAGAATGCAATTGAAGCCGCACTCATGGCAGAGGATAAAAAGTGGATAAAGTTAATAGTAGGCTACCATAATGAAAGCTTTATATTTGAGATTGAAAATAAGGGACATATCGAGGAAGACATTATAAAAAGATTATTTAAGTTAGGTACAACCTCTAAGGATTCTCCAGGAAGGGGATATGGACTGTATATATCTAAAAAGATTGTAGATAACCATGGTGGAACTATAGATATAAAAAATACGGGCCATGGGTCAGTAATATGTACTATTAAGTTACCAAGAGAGGCAGATAATTATGATAAAAAGGCAGTCTGATAAATTTTCTAGTTACTTATCCCGTGAATTAAATTATGATGAGGAAAAAAGGGAAGTACTTTCCTATGGTTTGCAAATTGTTTTAGGAGTTTTATTAAATGTATTTAGTGTATTAATTTTTTCCTATATACTAAATATCTTTAAGACAACAGTAGCTACATTTATATCATATATTATTTTTAGAAGACTCATTGGAGGTGCCCATTGTGATACATATGGTAAATGTTACCTCTTAGGAATTCTATCTATGCTTTTGCTAGGGAAATTAGGGGAAATAATTAGATTATCTCCTAGTGAAATTAAAATTTTAATAATTTTTACTTATATATTGGCTTTAGGGTCAATAATTTTATGGGTTCCCGCCGGTACTGAAAAGAAAATGATAAAAAATAAAAGTACAAGAAAAAAGATAAAAATACAGTCTATGGTGTTGATTACTGCTTGGCTTATATTGTCTATTTATTTAAATAGCATTGGCCTAGCTACATATATAATTTCTAGTTCATTAGGTGTTATTCTAGCATTTTTCTTAGTAACTCCACTAGGTTATGGTCTAACAAGTCTAAAATTATTTAAGTTAAATTTTAAGTGAGGAGGAAATGATTATGTTAAAAAATTTAAAGGCATTTTTGTTATCTGCATCAGCTTATATACTTACTCTAGCGGCCATAGGTACTGTTAATACTACCTGTGCAATCATAATATATGAGCCAGATATCCCGGAAAGCATAAAAAGGGATTTATAGTTAATAAAAGCTCAAAGTTATATAACTCTGTAGCTTTTAGTGAAAACTTATTTTTGTAAGTAATTTAAAATGAAAAATGAATGTGCCGTAACCAGTATATAAGAAAAATGTTAGGAAAAAATAACATTTAAAAATAAAAAATATAGATAACTATTTTACACCTATTAATTGATTTGAAGCACTACAGAAAAAGTAATTTAGTATGGCTTCAATGTTGTAACGCTATTAGCGTTATTCTTTTAGATATTGACTTCAAATAAATTGAAACTAAGTAAAAATATGAAAACATAACAGTTCCCTATAATATAAGAATCTTAATTTTAAGGATAGAGAATTTAACTTTTTAAGCATGAAAGGGTATAAAGCTCCTTTCATTTTCAATTTATAGAGGAGAATAATTACATATATAGAATAAAGAAGTATTAGAGATATTTAACTATTGTATTTCCCATAGAAAAATAGTGGATGATGGTAGAGAAGGACTCATCTAATAAAAAGCAGGATAGAAAGAGAGAAATGTATATGTATAGGCTGAAAAAGATGGTTTATATATCCATATTAGTTTCTATTGGAGCTCAATTTTACTTAAATTTTTTTGTTGAAGGTTTTATTATATCCTTTTCAATAATACTTCTTCCTATTTTACTATATAATAATAGAAATCTAAATCCCATTATTACATGTACTATAACTGGAATAGTCTCCCCTTTATTTAGAATGTTAATTATGTTTATTAAAATCAAAGACTTTCACCATGTCCTTTCCCTTGTCTTACCCGATGCAGTATTCTACTTGACATATGGCCTTGTATTTTATTATCTATATACTAACTATTCAAGAAAAAACCTAGGAAGGTTTGGTATCACAGTTCTTTTGAGTGATTATCTGTCCAATGTAGCTGAAATAAGCATTAGAACACAGGTAATTGGGCTTGAAGGAGATATAATTAAGGGACTTTTTATCATAGCAGCTATAAGAAGTCTTATGGTTATTATAACTATCTTAATATTAAAGAGGTATAAGTCTCTTTTATTTAAATTGGAACATGAGGAAAGGTATAGAAGACTCATGCTTTTAACCTCGGCCTTTAAAAGCGAAATCTATTTTATGAATAAAAATATGAAATATATTGAAGATATAATGAGAAAGAGCTTTACAGCCTATAAACTTTCTACTGAAAATAATGTTCCAAGGGAGCTGCGGGATATTACCCTTGATTTATCCAAGGATATTCATGAAATTAAAAAAGACTATATTAGAGTTATTAAAGGACTTGAGCAAGTTTTTGAAAATAAGTTTAGAGTTGAAAAAATGAATATTAAGGATATGGTCAATATTTTAGCTATAAATACGATGGAGATTTTGAAAAAAGAAAATGTGAATGTTGACTTTAGATATAAAGTAAAGTGTAATGTCTTTGTAAAGGATCACTACTATCTCATGTCTATTTTTAGGAATTTAATTAATAATGGAATTGAAGCCTGTAGGGATACAGGGAATCCGAAAGTAGGGCTAATGGTAGAGGAGTCAGAAAAAAAAGTGAAAATTCATATTTCTGATAGGGGAAGAGGCATAAAAGAAGAACACATGGATTATATCTTCAATCCTGGATTTTCAACAAAATTTAATGAAGAAACTGGTGATATAAATCGAGGTATAGGTTTGACACTTGTAAAGGACTTAGTTAGTGAACACTTTAATGGTGACATTGAGGTTCAATCAAATTTAAGAGAGGGAACTACATTTATAGTTACTATAGATAAAATCAATTTAGAGGGTGAGGCATGTTGAAATTTTATATAGTTGACGATGATATTAATATTGTTAAAATACTGGAGGATATAATTGAAGATAAAAAGCTTGGTACAGTAGTTGGCTATTCCTATGATGGTGATACTGCTTTAAAGGACATACTTGAAATAAATCCTGATATTGTCTTGGTAGACTACCTAATGCCCAATAGAGATGGAGCAAGTCTGGTAAAAAAAATTAGGGAAAAAAATGATGATATCAGTTTTATTATTATTTCTCAGGTGTGTGATAAGGAAATGGTTGCTGAATCCTATAGATCTGGAGTTGAGTTTTTTATAAATAAACCTATCAATATTATTGAAGTTGAAAGGGTTATTAGGTCTGTAGCAGAAAAGATTCATATGACTAGGGCTATTTCAAGTATCAAGGGAATGCTTCAAATTCATTCAAAGCCTAGGGAGATTAATACTATAGGGAAAAGTGAACAAATCAATAGGATAGAATGTATCTTAAGCAGTATAGGAATACTGGGAGAAAAGGGTTCCTACGATATAATCAAGGTCTGTGAATATTTGATTGAAAATGAGGACAGCAAATATATAATATATGATTTTAAAGAAATTTGTTCAAAGCTTAAGGAAAATCCTAAAATTATGAAGCAAAGGATGGGAAGGGCCATAATTAAAGGAATTAAAAATATTGCAAATGCCGGGATTGAAGATTATATGAATGATTGCTTTGTTAAGTATTCAAATTCATTATTTGACTTTGAAAACGTTAAGGCCGAAATGGATTATATAAGGGGGCGTAGAACCTCCGGGGGAAAGGTGAAGGTCATTAAATTTATAGAAAATCTATTGATTCAGAGTAAGAGAAATTAGGGACATTTAAAGATTTCTAAACATAAAGGACAGCCTCCAATTTATAGGAATTGGAGGCTTAAAAATTTATAAAAATAAAATTTTTTGAAGCCTGGTGAAGCATTTTGAAAGAACTCCTTAAAATAAATTTAACAAAAAAGAGGAGGTTTTTTATGGAGAACTTATTAGATCATTATGGTATTTGGTCATTAGTACCCCCCTTAGTAGCAATTATTCTTGCTTTTAAAACTAAACAAGTCTTACCTTCATTATTTATAGCTATTTTCGTTGGAGCTACCATTATCTACAATGGAAATATTTTCTTGGGCTTTGGAAAAACTATTGAGAAGTACATCGCTGGATCAGTTGCCAGCCCTTGGAACGCAGGAATTATAGTATTCGACATTGGGCTTGGAGGTATGATTGGGATAGTTGCCAAGTCAGGAGGAGCAAAGGCTATAGCAGAGTGGCTAGGTAAAAAGGCAAAGTCAGCTAGAAGTGCCATGGCAGCTACCTGGGCTATGGGACTTGCCATCTTCTTTGACGACTATTCAAATACTCTGTTAGTTGGTACAACCATGAGGCCCTTAACGGATAAGCGTCGTATCTCTAGGGAAAAGCTTGCTTTTTTAACCGACGCAACTGCAGCACCGGTGGCTAGTATGGCATTCATATCTACATGGATAGCCTATGAACTGGGACTTTTAAAGGATGCCTTTGCATCCATAGGTGTGGAGGTCAATGCATATGCTGCCTTTATACAATCCATTCCATTTAGGTTCTATAGCTTAATTATGCTGGTGTTTGTACTTATGATTGCGGTTACAGGTAGGGATTATGGTCCAATGCTAAAGGCTGAAAGAAGGGCCAGAAAAACTGGCAAGCTCGTTGCTGATGGTTCAACACCCCTAGCATCTAAGGAGCTTACGGAGATGGAAATAAAGGATGATATTCCCTTAAGGGCAATTAACGCAATTATTCCCGTATTGACAGTTATAGTTATAGTAATTCTAGGATTATATATTAATGGCCGTGGAGCCGTACTTGCTGGAGACGATGCTCAGTTAATTGCTGAATTAAGGTCAAATCCACTAAAACCCAGTGTTCTCCGTAATGTTATTGGAAGTGCCAATGCAGCCGTGGCCATGATGTGGGCTTCATTTAGTGGTTCAATTGTTGCCTTTGCTTTAGTATTGGGACAAAGAATATTGACCTTTAAAGAGGCAATGGATGCTTGGATAGATGGTGCTAAATCACTAGTAATAGCAATTATGGTACTTGTATTAGCCTGGAGTATAGGAAGCTTATGTAAAGATTTAGGAACAGCTAGATTCCTAGTGCAAGTATTGGAAGGAAAGGTTTCAGCGGGGATAATTCCTATGGCTGTATTTCTCCTAGGTTGCCTCATAGCATTTTCAACGGGTACATCCTGGGGAACAACGGCAATACTCATGCCTATAGCCGTTCCCCTTGTGTATCAGTTGAGCGGTGGAGATACGGGAACAATTCTTTATGCTACTATAGGAGCCGTGTTTACAGGGGCAGTATTCGGGGACCACTGTTCTCCAATATCAGATACTACCATTATGAGTTCTATGTCATCTGCTTCAGACCATATTGACCATGTAAAGACTCAAATGCCCTATTCCTTGACTTGTGCCTTCATTGCCCTGGTAGTTGGATATTTACCGGCAGCTATTTTTGGTTTAAATCCCTGGATATCTCTGATTGTCGGATGGGGATTAGCCTATGCTGTAATTAGGCTCTATGGTCAAGAAGTAGAGTCACCTGAGTTTATGAATGAAGATGTTTCAGCATAAAAATAGAGTTAATTATAAGTTTACAGTAGGATAAATATAGGGAGAAAAGAAACTACGGACAGAATATATTTCTAATCTGTAGTTTCTTACTTAAGGATTATAGATGAGTGACTTACAAATTTAATAAACGAAAGCAGCCACTGAGGTTTCCTTTAGAGCGATTTTTATGAATCTGTTTTACCTTCTATTACTTACTCTATAAACAGATTTATAGCATGAGCTTAAAGGATTCTCTGTGGCTGCTGTAGTAAGTTAACTTTCTCTATCACCCATCTATATCTTTTTATCAAAGCTAAAAATCCCTTTGAATTATAGAAAAATATAGACTTGGAAAAATTTAAAGGATATAGTCATAAATGGTCGAATATAGAAATATTATTCCATTATTGATTAAATACTGGATGAAAAGATATGTAAGTAAGGAGGAATCAATTTGAAGATTAAAAGAAAAAGCTTTGTTAGGAAAACTATTATTATTTTAGTTTTGATTTTATTAATGGGCTTTAGCCTTTCCTTTGGTGTGGGCTACAGTAGGGAAATAACAGCGTGGTTTTATGGTATTCAAGTTAAGCTTGATGGAGATAATCTACAGCTTTCCAAGGAGCCCTTTATCTATGATGGAAGTGTATATATTCCCTTAAGGGAGGTTTCCCATAACCTGGGAATCGATGTTAAATGGGATGGAAATAACAAAACTGTATATTTATTTAAGGATAATGACTTAGAAGATACCCAAAGGGATTATGGAGATAGTTTTGACTCCAGATATATATTGAATAAGAAAAAAGACATTGATGATATAGAGGATAGACTTAATGACAGGTATAAAGAGTATAGAGATGGGGACAGGGATTTAAGATTCAAGTATAGGTTAACTGAGGAGTCAGGTTATATCAAGGTTAGGATGGATGGAGACAATTTTTCAAGAAGCTCTTCCTCATGGAGGGATAGGGGAGATAATTATTTTGAAGATTTTATTGAAAAAATAGCAGAATTTGTAGCCGATGGCTTAGATGATGATGTGAAGATATATGTATATGATAACGATAACAGAAGAGTTGGACAGTATTCCTACGATGAAACTAGGGATGACTTAGATGTGGATTATGAATATAGCCGAGAGGATAATGATAGGGATGAGGAAAAGGAAATCGAGGATGAGCTTGACGATGACTATGATAAGTATAACAAGGGGGATAGAGATTTAGAATTCCTATATTATGTAACCATATCCTCAAGTCATACAAAGGTGAGGATGAAGGGTAGGGATTTTACAAGAAATTCTTCAGCTTGGGAAGATAGGAATAAGAGCCAATTTAGAGACTTTGTTGAGGAAATCGGAGAGTTAGCAGCTAAGGAGTTCGATGAGGATGTAAAAATCTATGTCCATGACAGGGATAATAGAGAGGCTGCAGAGTATAGTTATGACGAGAAGGATAGGGAAATCAGTGTAGAATATGAATATGATAGGGGCGATGATGATAGCCTTATTGAAGAAGAGCTTAATGATAATTACCATAGGTATAAAAGGGGTGAAGAGGATTTAGAGTTTGAATATGAAGTTGCAGATAGATTAGATTATATAAAAGTAATGATGAAAGGGGACTTTCACAAGGGTTCTATAGAGTGGGAAAAAAGAAGGGTTGAGGAATTTAGAGATTTTGCTGAGGAGATATTGGAAGAGGTGAGGGATGTATTTGACGATTCAGATATCTGGATGTATGTATATGATAAGGACACCAGCAAGGTAGCCGAGTATAGATATGATGAAGATAATAATGAGTTTAAAAGGATATATGAATATGAGAAGCATTAACTAAATATGTAAAAAAGTGTTGACATTTATTGAGAATAACAGTATACTTATAATCAAATCATAAAAATTGGATATTTAATCTCTTATCAAGAGTGACGGAGGGAACTGGCCCTAGGATGTCCAGCAACCGGTACAACCATGTACAAAGGTGCTAATTCCAGCGGTATTTATACCGACAGATGAGAATGCTGAGTCGATAAAGCCTTTCCCACTGTTGGGGAAGGCTTTTTATAATTTATAGAAAATTACGTAGATTCGAATTGTAAATATATGTTAAAAATCTTACTTTTATGGTTTTGTTGTGGACAGTTGACTCCATAAAGGTGGAATATTAAGGAAAGTGATAGATATACGCCATTAAAAATTAATAAATGAAAGAAGACTATTAAAACTAAATTTATGTTCTTATCAAGAGCGATGGAGGGAACTGGCCCTGTGAAATCCGGCAACCGGTACAACTATGTACAAAGGTGCTAAATCCAGCGGTATTTATACCGACAGATGAGATGCTGTGTATATAAAGCCTTTTCTACTGTCGGAGGAGGTTTTTTATTATTTAAAGGAATTTTCCAAGGGAAATTCAACAAAGGGTCAATATGTTGTAAGTTGAAAGTATTAAGGTACTAGGAGCTAAGAAATAAGAGGATTTAAAGACAGCTTTATAACTAAACTAAATTTTTAAATATGAAATAGATATCTAATATTACTTTAAGGGGGAAATATTATGAGAGTAGAAAAGTCCTATAAAGAAATAAACGAAAAAATAAGAAAGGGAAAGGCCGTAGTAGTTACTGCTGAAGAAGTAATACCTATTGTTAAGGAGAGGGGTATAAAGGAAGCGACAAAGGACGTTGACGTTGTGACCACAGCAACATTTGGCCCCATGTGTTCTTCGGGAGCATTTCTAAACTTTGGGCATTCAGATCCTCCGATAAAGATGTCAGAGATATATTTAAATGGCGTATCTGCATATGGTGGACTTGCAGCCGTTGATGTTTACTTAGGGGCTACTGAAGAATCGGAGGAGAAGGGAATAGAATATGGTGGAGCCCATGTAATTTGTGACCTTATAGATGGGAAAAAAATACATCTAAGGGCAACTGCACGGGGAACTGACTGTTATCCATGTAAGGAAGTAGAAACATATATAACAAAGGATAAAATTAACGAAGCCTACCTATTTAATCCAAGGAATTGCTATCAAAACTATAATGCCGCGATTAATACATCCGACAGAAGACTTTATACATATATGGGAATACTACAGCCCAATAGAGGAAACATAACCTATTCCACCTCGGGACAATTGAGTCCACTTTTTAACGATCCATTATATAGAACTATAGGGGTGGGTACAAGGATTTTCTTAGGAGGAACAGTTGGATACGTTTCATGGCATGGGACCCAGTTCAAATCCGCATGTGAAAGAGATGAAAATGGTGTTCCTCTGGGAGCTGCTGGGACATTGGCGGTAATAGGTGATTTGAAAAACATGAGTACAAAATATATAAAGCCGGCGGTGCTAGAAAAATATGGGACTTCAATTTTTGTAGGTATAGGAATACCGATACCAATTCTTGATGAGGACATGATGAAGCAGGTGGCTGTTGAGGATAAAGACCTCTATACCAATATTATTGACTATAGTGTCAGTAAAAGAAGTAAGCCCAGTTTAGGTAGAGTGAGCTATGCTCAGCTTAGAAGTGGAAAGATAAATTTAGAGGGCGAAGAAATTAGAACCGCACCCCTATCGAGTCTTCATAAAGCCCGGGAAATAGCCCAGGAGTTGAAGGACTGGATTAAAGAAGGGAAATTCCTTATACAACAGCCTATACAGCAATTTCCTCTGGATAATAAATTGAGTTCCCTTGAAATAGAAGAAGAGGAGGCTTTAAGAATGAAAAGATTACTACTTTTATCATTTCCATCGAATTTAACGGGAGAACCTATTACTTATACCCTGATTAAAAACTATGATTTAAGGATAAATATTCTGAGGGCATCAATAGATTATAACATAGAAGGTTCTTTGTTTCTTCAAGTAGAGGGATTGGAGGAAAAGCTAGATTTAAGTATGGAATATTTGAAAATTAAGGGTATTAAAGTCAATGTAATAAATACTGCCATAAAAATAGATGAAGACTCATGCATTAGCTGTGGAGCATGTACAGCTATTTGTGGAGTGGGGGCCTTAATTATGGATGAAGATTGGAAGCTAGAGTTCAACAAGGATAGGTGTCTTGATTGCAAATTATGTATAAGGGCCTGTCCCTTAAGGGCCATAACCAGTATAGTTTAGATGGAAGGTAGATAGAGTAAAGATTATTTTAGGCTGGTGATTTAATGTATCAAAAAAGGTTTTATAGAGATTATATGAGGCCAGATAAGCTTACACATTTTACTGTATTAGATAGGGAATCTGACTTGCATATATCAGCTAAAATAAATTTGGAAAAGGAAGCAAAGAAATATCTCAATAGGTATAGAAATGATATTAAGTCCTATGGAGATAAAGATACTAAGTTTTATAAAAGCTTAGTACCTATGAGGGTTAGCAGTAAAGCAGCGGATATAGTCAAGCACATGGCGAGGGCGGCTAGACTTGCTAAAGTAGGGCCTATGGCTGCCGTTGCAGGTGCTTTATCCCAATATGTAGGATTGGAGCTATTAAAATATACCAATGAAATTATAATAGAAAATGGTGGAGATATTTTTATTAAAACAGATATAAAAAGAAAAATATTGATTTATGCTGGGAACTCTCCCTTTTCTGACAAAATTGCATTATCAATATCTCCAGAGGACACCCCCCTTGGTATCTGTACCTCCGCTGGAACCCTAGGACACTCCCTAAGTTTTGGTAGGGCCGATGCAGTAGTAGTTGTATCTAAGGATACCCTATTAGCCGATGCCGCCGCAACAGCAGTAGGGAATATTGTGAAGGAGGCCCATGACATAAATAAAGGAATTGAGTATGGTACAGCCATAGAAGGAATTGAAGGAATTCTAATCGTCATTGGAGATAGGATGGGGGCATGGGGAAGAATTGAATTGGTTAAGCCCTAATTACCTGCATGGATAAAGTACTAGAGGTCTAGTATATCTGTTTTTAAATCAACGGTAATTTGCAGTTTAATTTGGTCCAAATGGACAGTAATCACTTAAGATTCTCAATTAAAGAAATTTTTTATGATTTTAAAATCATACTAGGAGGTAAGTATAATGTTAATTAAAGACAAACTTAAAAATAAAAAGCCCCTTATTTCATTTGAAATATTTCCACCTAAAAAGGATTATCCTGTAGAAACAATATATAATACCATCGATGCTTTAAACGATATGAAACCAGATTTTATTAGTGTAACCTATGGTGCAGGGGGAAGTACTAAGGATACCACGGTTGAAATTGCGTCATTTATTAAGAGCAAGTACAATCTATCCCCCTTGGCCCATCTTACTTGCCTTACATCTACAAAGGAGGAGATTGAGGAAATATTAGAATCCCTTAAGGCAAGTGGAGTTAAGAACATTTTGGCACTTAGGGGCGACCATCCACAGGAATCGACATACAAGGGGCCAAACCATTATAAATATGCAAAGGACTTAATTAGACAAATTAGAAAAAGAGACGAGTTTTGTATTGGCGCTGCCTGCTATCCGGAGAAGCACTTAGAATGTAAAAGCCTATATAAGGACTTAGTCCACCTTAAGGAAAAGGTAGATGAAGGAGTAGATTTTTTAATAACTCAGTTATTTTTTGATAATGAAATTTTTTATAGGTTCAAGGAAAGGGCCGATAAGCTCAATATAAATACACCTATATTAGCAGGTATATTACCTGTCCTCAATAGGAATCAAATAGAAAAGATTACATCCCTAACAGGATGTACTCTGCCTAAAAAATTTATAAGAATACTAGAAAAATACGAGCATCAACCCGAGGCCTTAAAGGAGGCTGGGATTGCATATGCAATTGAACAAATTATAGACCTCCTTTCCTGGGGAATAGATGGAATTCATGTTTATACAATGAATAGACCAAAGACAACTAGAAGAATACTAGAAAGCATTAGAACAATCAGGGGAGTACTAACTAATGAAAAAGTTTCATGAATATAACATGATTAACAAGGCAGGGATAAAGTTAATTATTAATAGGAATGAAGTTTTACGATACCTAGGATACGGCAGTAGTAAGGTTGACGAAGTTACCGATGGTATTATTGATGATTGTATAGATGAAATACTAAAAATAACTAAAACTAACTTTCTATATAATATCTATGAACTAGGAAGGGAAAACGGTAATATATTTTTAAAGAATTTAATTTTAAAGCTAGAGGGCAAAGATATATATAATCACCTACAAAATTCCTATAAATGTGTGATTATGGCAGTGACATTGGGTAATGAGGTTGATAGTAGGATTAGGTATTATAGTAAGTTTAATCTAACTAAAAGCCTAATATTTGATGCCTGTGCCACAGCAGCCGTAGAAGCT
>JAKSBP010000083.1 GCA_022361035.1 Clostridia bacterium | reverse complement strand
TTCCCTTCAGAATTTTACAAAAAATATAAAAAATCCAGCTATTTAATGCCTAGTTTCATATAATTTACTTTTCTTATTGCATTGTAATTATACATCAATGGTGCTGTTCCGTCGATATATCAGTAGAACTGTCCCATTTGATACCAAGCCTTGAAGTTAGTCTTCATATACTTCAATCTTCTCAAAATCTTTTCCACTCTAAAATATATACATAATTCTGGAGTACCATATGAATGTTGTCAACAACCCCGTCCCCACAATGTTTGTAGCAATTTTTACTTTTAAACATATATAGTTAATGGAAAGGAGGCCACACTTTATGTCATGTGCAAAATCAAATAAAAATAACGACTGTGAAAATTGTCAAATAGAAATTACTAAGCTAAGTGAAAATTCAGTAAAGGTTTGTCTAAATATACTTCCTGTTGTTGAGAAGCTTGATTTAACTACGATCAGATTAGATTTTCCTTTATGCGATGACCAAGACATTGATGACATTTTTTCTCTGTTTTCTGCTTTTGAATTGACAGTTTCATAATAATAATTTTTATTTAAAAGGTATAGATACCTAATTAATCTATACCTTTTTCCTTCAAGCTAAAATATATTATAAGGCTGTATCTAATATTTTTTTATATGATTTTGATCTATCTGATTTGAAAAATACTTATCCTTTAAAGTTTTATATATTTTTTCTTGAGAGCAATACAGACAGTGAGATTTAAATTCACATTTTTCACAATTCCAACAATCCAATTGTCCATAGCTATCAAATACTTGTTCTTGATTGCTTAAATAAGATATAACTTGCTGTACAATATTAGAAGGATAGAATGTACTTAAAATATATATAGTTTCACTCTCATTTAAATTATCAATACGTGTACCTATATAATCCCTAATACATCTATAATATGCTATTAGAGTCTTATTTTTATGGTATTTTTCTTCAATTAATTCCACGAATTTATCAAAGCTTTCATATGCTTTATCCAAATTACCTAGCTTATAATATGCGGCACCAAGGAAAATTTCAATTTTTATATTAGCCCATGGAAATGATTTTTCTATAGGGATATCTAATAACTTAGTAATCGAATCCTCTAAGGTATAGTTGCCATTAATTAGAGTTTGTATAATTTCTTCCAATTCCTCCTTAGTAGCCTCTCTGAACTTCTTTAGGCTTCCTAGGATTTTTGAAAAACTAATACATTTTTCTATAGTTTTTATATCATCAAAGCCATAGAGTTCACTTAACCCTGGAACAATTATATGAAAACTTGGAAATCCTAAGAATGATACATCTCGTATTAAAACATCATGGCCTTGCTTCTTTAATAGCTTAGTGAGACATGTCATCATTTGTTTATTGGTTAACTCCCTATAATTTTCAAATTCTTTAAATTCATAGCTAAACCTTTGACTAAAAAGTTCAGTGGGATAACACCCTAATCCTGTTTTAGCCGTTCTAGAAAAATGTAGTAATGGATTATTTATGTCATTTTTATAAGAAAAATTAACGGCTCCTTTCATGGTATTAATATCTTTTCCTTGTAAAAATTCCGTAAGAGTTCTTTCAACTGCAATCTCAAATATTGGATGTGCTCCAAGATTAACGCAGTATGTTTGATTATTTTTATTAATAAAGATTAATCCTACAACTGGATAACCCCTATTCAGTGAACAATCTTTAATAATTATGTCATAATTACCAGAGGATTTTATGTTATCTATCATAGTCTTAATTTCTGGAAATTTTTTTAAATATGTTACCGGTATAGTTGGCGGTATAACATTGCCTATCATAATCTCTTTCATTGCAAATCTCTCTAAAATTTCACAAATACCATGAATTAATGCTTCTTCTGGAGTATTTCCCGCACACATACCGTTAGTCCCATACATAATATTAATCATTTTAATTGGTATATAGGATATACTACTATTTTTAAGATTATAATAGGGTAAAGCTATAAAATCTGAAGAAACACTTTTATGGGTAAGTAATGACCAAAATCTTAAAAGCTCTTCTGCTTCTATGCCTAAGTTTTTATTTGATAGTTGTTTTTTAAACCAATCATTTTGACTGTTTAATAGCTCTGCAATGCTTAAATGACTTTCATCAGGGGCATAATAAAAATCTTTATAGTTTAGTGCATCTAGACTAAAATTCATATTTAGTCTAAAATGGGCTTGATTTTGCAGCCTTTCTATAAGTTCTGCATATGCACTTGCTAGCGCATATTCACGGGTAGCGCCCTTGCCATTTGAAAATATATTTGTATTTTCAATTTTCAAATGTACTGAATAAATGTCCTTTACCGAATTCTTCCAACTTTTTTCTATAGGTAATAAATCTATCTCGTTAAATATATTTCTAATTTTATTAATAGTATCTTTGGGTAATTCATCCTTGTATTTTCTCATACTTAATTGTTCCACTTCTATACCACCTCTTTTAATAGAATCAATTGTAAAGTACAGGGACGGGGTTATCTCTTTATAGGTCAATATAGCCTATCCCCTTAACTTTCTAATAATAACTTCTATAGCATTTTACTATAAACACAAAGCTTTAAAACATATATCTTTACTATGCTTCTTGGGCTACTGCCGCTATTCTCCCATTACTAACCATCGCTGTCAGATTTGATATAAAAACAGGTGTAACCTTTACAAAATAGTCACAGCAGCTAGGACAGCTAACACAATCACAAAAAGTAAAATTGAATGAGCTTGTTGTTCTATCGAAGGTGGAGATACCTATTACCTCAGATACCCAGATACCTAGGGATATTACTTCTCTATTATCACATGCCCTAAACAATTCATATCGCAGGCTGCCACTACCACCACGTCCTTCAAAGCTTACTATGCTTGAAAACTCAATATTAACTATTGGGTTACATAGAGTGGAAGTATCTATAGCAACCTGAGCTATTTGAAAGGCTGGTTCATTTATTGACCTAAATGTTCTACTTCCAGTACCTTCACCACATTCAAATATTAGTTTTTTGCCTATAGGATACTGTTCTAGGTAGCCTATTCCATCATTTTTTGTATCAAAACCTTTACAATCCCCTAATACCCTTGAGGATTGAACAAGCGCAACCATTCTAACATTATCTACTACTACTTCTGCAGTATTGGAGGTTACCTCTATTTCTATAGGCGTAACCCTTACAAAATATTCACAGCACCCCTTAGGAGCTTTCTCCTCACAAAATATAAAATCAAAGGACTGGTCTAATTCTAGGGAATCGTCTACACCTATTCTTTCAAAATTCCAAGTCCCAAGGCATAAAGGCTCTCCCCCACCACAAGCCCTAAATAATTCAAATTGTAAACCTATATCCCTAACGCGATTACCAACTTTAATACTGCTTGAAAACTCTATCAAAGCTTTAGGTTTAACTAAATGTCTAGTATCTATAGTAACATGGGCTATATTAGTTGGCGGGTCTAAATCAATATCTGATGTAAGATCACTCCTAAAAAATATACTTCCATTTCCCCTCCCACATAAAAGTGATATGCCCTTTTTTAGATAAGAATCCCTATGTTTATCTTGTAGTGAACCCCATAAAGGATTAAGTAGTGCAGCCATTCTTCCATTATTAACTGTGGACGCAGCTCCAGTAATTTCAATGGGTGTGACCCTTACGAAATAGTCACAGCATCCTTTACAAGTAATACGGTCACAGAAGATAAAGCTAAAGGATTCCTCTTGTCGGTCAAAGCTTAATAAACTAAAATTAACTTCTTCAAATATCCAATTTCCTAAAAGGATTACTTCTCCACCATCACAAGCTCTAAACAATTCGTACTGCAATCGAACCGTTGCTCCACCGGCAGCCACACTCTCTATATTCACTATACTAGAAAATTTTATCAACACTTCACTTTTATTTGGACAAGGATTATTCAAAGTAACATGGGCTATTTGAAAGGGTTCATCATTGGATGATGTGAAGGTTTTGATTCCATTACCATCACCACATTCAAGAAACAGTTTACTTATTTTAGTAGAATCTATTTTACATTCAGTATTATTCATGTATGATTTATATGGATTATTCACTATAAAATCTTGATTACAATATGCCTCCTGAGCAAATACTGCTATTCTACCATTATCAACGGTTGCTGTAATAATGCCCTCTCTTATTTCAATAGGTGTGACAGTTACAAAGTAGTCACAGCAGCCAGGACAGGTTATACAATCACAAAAAGTGAAATTAAATATATTTGTAGATTTCCCCGGGTCATCGCCAAATGATATTACTCTCTCCGATGTCCAAACTCCTATGGATACTGGTTCTTTATTTTCACAAGCTCTAAATAATTCATACCTTAACCTTGCCTTCCAGTCGGTCATTAACCTGTCAAAGCTTAAAATACTTGAAAACTC
>JAKSBP010000250.1 GCA_022361035.1 Clostridia bacterium | reverse complement strand
TATATGTAAATATTTTTTCTATTATCCCTTTTAGATATATTTTTCCTTGTCTTTATCATACCCATTTAAGTTATATAGATGAGTGACTTACAAACTTAATAAACGAAAGTAGCCTCTGAGGTTTCCTTTAGAGGGATTTTTGTAAATCTGTTTTACCTTCTATTATATATAAAACAGATTTACAGCATGAGCCTAAAGGATTCTCAGTGGCTGCTGAAGTAAGTTAACATTCTCAATCACTCTTCTATAAACTAAGACACTTTATTTATATGAAAAAATGGTATAATTCCTATACTCAAGCTTACATCTTAGGAATTTTCGTTTACCTAGGAAAATACATAACATATATCACACCAAAGATTATAATTTGGTTAAGCAAATATATTAAAGGTATTCCTATATAAAAGCCCTTGTGTTGAGTTTTATGCCTAGCCATTGTCATCCCTAAAATTATTCCTATAGCTCCACCGATAAGGGCCACAATAAAGAAGCTGCCCTCCTTTATTCTCCATCTGTTCTTCTTTGCTCTGTGCTTATCTAGAATTATCATAGCAAAACCAAACAGATTGATTGTAAAGACGTAAAGCATTAAGTAAAACTCTCTATATTTTAACAGGTCCATCTGTATATCTCCTTTTCCATAAGTCTTTCAATAGAATTTATTGCAGAAAAATATGAGAGGTTCCAGTGAAAATTTGAAAGGAGAATCCTCAGCTTTAGAATTCTCCTTTTAAGACCTTAAGTTTTTTAGCTTTTTTCTTAGAACTTTAAACTCTATTCCACTTCCATCTCCTTCAAATTTTCAGGAATTATAAGGTCTGCTTCTGTTACTGCCTGAACCTCTTCTACTGTAAACTGGGGATTTATCTCCTTTAACACTATTCCTTTTTCCGTAATCTCCATTACTCCCATTTCTGTAACTATTAGATTTACTTGAGCCTTTGCGGTTAAGGGCAGACTACATTCCTTAAATATTTTTATATTTCCCTTTGCCGTATGGGTCATTGCCACTATTACTTTTTTCGCCCCTACTACTAGGTCCATTGCTCCTCCCATGCCTGGTACCATCTTTCCCGGTATCATCCAGTTGGCTAGGTTTCCCTTTTCATCTACCTGTAGTGCTCCTAGTACCGTGGCATCTACATGGCCACCTCTAATTATTCCAAAGGACACTGCACTGTCAAAAAAGGCTGCTCCTGGTAATACGGTTACTGGCATGGCCCCTGCATTTACAAGGTCTTTTATCTCCTTCCCAGCCTCCGGTGCCGGTCCCATCCCTACAAATCCATTTTCTGATTGTAATACTACCTCCACACCCTGGGGTATATAGTTTGCTACCATCGTTGGCAAACCTATTCCTAGATTAACTACATCTCCATCCTTTAACTCCTTAGCCACCCTTCTAGCTATTATCTCTTTCACCTTTGCCTTATCCATCCTATTTACCTCCTTCTACGATAACATCAACGAATATTCCCGGTGTCATTACATCGTTCGGGTCTATTTCCCCTGCCTCTACCAGTTCTTCCGCTTCTACTATAACTAGCTCCGCTGCCGTTGCCATTATGGGATTGAAGTTCCTCGCTGCCTTATCGTAATAGACATTACCCTTTTTATCTACCCTTGCTCCATTTATGAGGGCAACATCGGCCTTAAGGGGTAATTCTAATATATATTGTATTCCATCTATCTCTATTTTCTTCTTGCCTTCCTCAACTATGGTTCCTACGCCTGTAGGTGTCAAAAACCCTCCTAGCCCTGCTCCTCCACTTCTTATCTGCTCTGCTAGGGTACCCTGGGGAACCAACACTACTTCCAACTCTCCGGTCTTCATTTGTCTCCCCGTTTCTGGATTTAAACCTATATGGGAAGTTATTACCTTCTTTACCTGCTTACTCTCTATGAGCTTCGCCAATCCAAATCCTGGGGAAGATGTGTCGTTTGCTATTATGGTCAGTTCCTTTACTCCCTTTTCTACTAAAGCATCTATAATGGTATGGGGATTTCCTACTCCCATGAATCCTCCTATCATTATGCTCATTCCATCTCTAATTAGGGATACAGTCTCTTTAATACTTCTCGTCTTGTCCATACCTAATGATCACCTCGATTTTAATTTTTAAAATTTTCCCAATTTTATTCTATATTATATTATATCAAATTTGATTTAATAGACAATAAAGAATCCTCAGATAGAATCTACTTTATAATAGGTTTTAGCCCTTTAAATAGATTATATCTGAGGATTTTAAATTACCCCTGGATGGTTTAAATTAATTTCATTCCAAAACTTTCTAAACTCACTTACTATTTCCTTTTGAATACTTATACGCCCCTCGTTTATTTCACAATAGTTAGATTTTAGTATGGATAATATATCACCATCTATTTCATTTCTTTTAGCCATATCATCTAAGGTAAGCAATACCTGTTCTTTCTTCATGCCCCTTCGATAGGGCCTGTCCTCTGAAATAGCAGTAAAAATATCGGCAACTGCCATAATCCTTGATCCCAGTGATAATTCTACACCCTCTTTATTAAAGGGATATCCCTCACCATTTAACCTCTCATGATGAAGTCCCGCCCATTCGTATATTTCTCCAATTCCCCTTATCTTTTTTAGGATAGAGTAGGTATAGTAAACGTGTTTTTTTACTATTTCATATTCCTTCTTTGTAAGAGCTCCGGGCTTTTCTAGTATCTCCTTCGGTACTGCTAGTTTCCCTAAATCGTGTAAATTTCCTGCAATTCTCATCATCTTTATCTCTCTTTGAGACATTCTGAGATACTTAGCAAGTTTACAGGCAACATGGGCAACTCCACTGGAATGAGTAGCTGTAAATCTACTTCTAAAATCAATTATCCTCTCAAATATCCTTGAAATGTTCAGGAGTTCATCTATATCTAATAATTCCTCTCCTAGGAGATTATTAAATAGACTCAAGGTATTATTTGAGCTTAAATCCTGCCAAATTATTTTAGAGGTCGATGACTCGATAAAGGCATCTACTATATCAGGGCCAAATCTTTTTCCCTTTTCTATTTTTATTTGCTTTATTATGTAGTCAATTTGATTATATAGGTTTCCCTTCCAATCTATTAAAACATCTACTCGGTCAGCTAGATGTATAACTTGGCTGCTTAGGGGTACTTTAATACCATTATCCTCAATTTTATCAATGTTATTCCAGCTAAAATGATGATATTTAATTATATCTGAAATCTTAGTAAAGGGCTTGTGGGTCCTTATTAAATTACATCCTACTAAGGAATGAAGATAGGGGTCCTTTAAGTCAAACTCCAGACCATCTAGTCTATCCTTTAGGGATAAGGCTCCCACATCATGGATTAACGACCCATAGATTAAATCCTTTAGCTCTTGTTTTTTCATGTTCATCATTAATCCTATATTCAAGGCTATAAATGCTACCCTTATATGGTGACCTACTATAGCAGGACTAATCAAATCCAAACTCTCAGATAGGGCTAGAACCAGGTCAATCTGAGGAACCGTTTTTTCTTCCATAAAAAAACCCCCAAATTAAAAAGCTTAATATAAAGATTCAAGTAAAAGCATTAATTTATACATATGAAAAACTTCTAAAAGCATCAAATATTTTGATATGCATGAATTAACCTTTTGTGCTAGTAAATTTTTTGTAATGATTTAGGGCGTTATTACATTTAATCTTATAGTAATACTACTTTAAGGATTAATAAATTTTAAGGTAGCATTACTATATAGATATTTAAGTTCAACGTAAAAAATATTAACCCTTTAAAATGCCTAAAATTTAATTATCTTTAATGAATATTTATAACCTCGATACTGAATATTTATAAATCTACATTTTAGCTTTTTACATTCTAAGGTTTGAATATAAATCGTTCATATATAGTGAAACAGTGTCAAACTTTAATTTACACATATTAAAAATACTAGTGTTTCTATGATTTTTTGATGCGTATAAATTAACCTTTTTAGTTTGTTTCACTATATTATATTAACATAAATTTAAAAATTTATCTTTCTATTTTAATATGTTTTTATTCAAATTTATATATTGGCTAACTTTCCCATAGTCTAATTATTCAATTTAGTCACTTACTTTAAGTACACTATGATTTACAAAGACATAATATATAACTTGTTAAATATTAACTGCTGAAAATAGAAATAGGAGAGTACTTAAACTTAGTACACTCCTAAAACATTAAATTTAAAATTAATTTAACTATGGAAATAACTAACAAATATACAGTTTAATTCTTACAAGCGGAACTCTTTACTTGTTTTTTATAAACCATCTCCACTGCTCCTATTGAAGCAACCAAATCCACCCTTTACAACTCGTCCGAAGCTTTGTCTTCTACCTCTGCCAAAACCACCGCATCCCATTGGAAAATTGAATCCATTTTCCTTGTGATATTCTTGCATTGCATCAATTCTTTCATTCCAGTATTTAGCTTGCTCCTCTGTGATTTCTTCATTCTTTACTGCCTCATTGATTTGAGCTCTTTTCCATTCAATCATCCCATTATACCACTCTGGAGTTTCATTTACACTTTCTGCAAATACTACTCCAAGGGACAACAATAATACAGCTACAAAGACTAAAACAATAGTTTTTTTCATTTTCATTCTCCTTTCTTTTTTATATAGTAAAACTTAATTTATAGATATCAAAATACTTAACATCTTCAGAAGCCTTTGATATGTATAAATTAATGTTTTTACTTGAATCTATATATGTTACACCTCCATTATAAGGATTACTTATGAAGGAATTATGAAGATATATATAATTCTCCATATTTCCTTCATAATTTTGGGGTAATATAATAAATAAACAACATTAACATCAAAGTCTCTGATATTTTATAGGATTTCTTTTTTAAAAATAGTATGAAGGAGGAAAAGAAAATGATGCATTGGATGGGCTTCAATAGGTTCGGATGGATGGGAGGCGGTTTTATGATGTTATTTTTGCCCTTAATAATGGGATTGATTTTTTATTCTATTTTTAGGTCTTCAAGAAGGAATAATAGTACTAACAGCAATAGGGCCCTAGAAATTCTTGATGAAAAATTTGCACTTGGAGAAATAACTGAGGAAGAATATCTCCGTAGGAAAAAACTGCTTAAAGAATAGAAGAATGTAATCCTCCTTTGTTGGTTCTCAGTTCTCGGCTTATTTAAATCATATTTTTTGGATTAATTCATAGAAATTTTTATAATAAAACAGCAAGGATTAGTCCTTGCTCAGATTGTTAACAAAGTTAACAAGATGATAGGCTTTAACAAACTTCCAAGTTCAAGGCACGCTAAAATCGAGGAGCGGAGCTTATAATAAAAATGAAGTCTATTTGCCTTTAGCAAATACCATAAAATTTCCCACGAACTTATCAGTTCGTTCTAAAATTTTATTGACTAAGTGAGCACCGGAGATTTTAGCAGTAACGTAGAAATTGGGAGTTTGTTAACAGCCTCAGCAAGGACTGGTCCTTGCTGTTCTGTGTTAAAATTATATTTGAGGTGGGTATTATGGAAGGGAATTTTAAGATTTTAGTTGTTGAGGACGAAAAAAAAATTTTAGATGTTATAGCTGCCTATCTTGAAAGGGAAGGATATAAGGTTTTAAAGGCCACAGATGGTATTAATGGGTTAGAGATTTTTAAAAAATACTCTCCTCATCTAGTTATTTTAGATTTAATGCTTCCTGGATTATCCGGCGAAGAGATATGCAAGGCTATGAGAGGTGCCTCCGATGTACCAATTATTATGCTTACTGCTAAAATTAATGAAAAATCTAAGCTTGAAGGCTTTTCATTGGGTGCAGATGATTATGTCACTAAACCCTTTAGTCCAAAGGAGCTGATTCAAAGAGTTAGGGCTATAATAAGAAGGAGCTATAGGGGCAAATCTCCCCTATCGGATATACTTTCCTTCAATGGAAATGAGCTTAGAATAGATGTAAGAAAGCATGAAGTTACTAAGGATGAAAGGCTGGTTAGTTTGACCCCCAAAGAATATAAAATTCTATTGATTTTAGCTTCAAATCAAGGACAAATTTTCTCCAGGGAAAGGCTTGTGGAGGCGGCCTTTGGAATTGATTACGATGGATATGATAGAACAGTTGATACCCATATTAAAAATATTAGGCACAAAATAGAGGATAATCCTAGGGACCCTAAATATGTGCTTACGGTTTATGGAGTAGGCTATAAATTTGGAGGTTAAGCTATGAAAATGAATTTAAATAAGAAATTTCTCATAAGCTTTATATCAATAATTCTCATTTCCCTTTTAATTACTGGGATTACTTCAACTTATATGATTGATAAAAGATTTAATTTGTATTTACTTAAGCAGCATGAAGAGAAAATTGCTACTATTAAGTCTATGATCGACTCTGCTATCATAAAGAGTCCAATGAAGCCCGACTTCGAAGGAGAAGGACTTACTAAATATGCCCTTTCTGAAAATTATATTATTAAAGTTTTTGATTTCAATAATAATCTAATATATACCACTGAGGTTCACACTCCTATGATGGGGCAAAGAAGACGTATGATGGGACACAGAGGCAATATGATGGGTCCCATGATGGGAAGAATGTTTAGAAATATGTTTGAAAGCTATAATGAGGATAATTATACTATTAACTATGGGAATAAGGAAATTGGCAGGGCTATTATTGGATACTTTGGTATTCATAATATCTCTAGGGAGGCAATGTCCTTTAAGTTGACCCTCTATGGTTCCATACTTATTTCTAGCCTCATAGCAATTATTGTTAGTGCTTTAATCAGTATTATGATTTCCCGACAGTTAGGTATACCCATTAAAGCTATAACCAAGGCCTCTAAGGCCATCGGGGAAGGCGACCTATCAATTCGAACAAATATTAAAACTAATATAGAAGAGTTATCGGACCTCTCTTCTTCAATCAATGGTTTAGCCACTACCCTACAGGAGCAAGAATCCCTAAGAAATCGTCTAACCTCCGATATGGCCCATGAAATTAGAACTCCCTTAACTACTATAAAAAGCCATATTGAAGCATTTATAGATGGAATCTGGGAGCCTAATCCTGAAAGGTTAAAGGATTGTTATGACGAGGTAGATAGACTCCATAGTTTAGTAAAAAATCTAGAGGACATAAATAAGTTTAAGGAAACAAATTATATTTTAAACAAATCAACATTCAGAGTAGATGATGAGTTAGCTAGGATAGTTAATTCTATCATTCCTCAGTTTAATAAAAAGTCCCTGAAACTGGAGCTGGATAATGGGGCTGAAATAGAAGCCTTTATGGATAGGGATAAGTTTAAACAAATAATCTATAATCTACTATCAAACGCATTTAAATATTCCTATGAAAAGGGAATTGTGAAGATTAATTCATATATAGAAAGGGAAAGTCTATGTATATCTGTACAGGACTTTGGAATAGGAATATCCAAGGATGATATGCCCCATATATTTGAACATCTTTACAGGGGAGATGCCTCTAGGAACAGAGCTACAGGAGGCTCTGGAATTGGTTTAACTATAACAAAGACCTTAGTAGAGGTTCATGGAGGAACTATTAAGGTAAAATCTAATGTTAATAGCGGAACTGTATTTACTATAATTTTGCCTCTAGAAAAGATTCAAAGAGGATAGGATTTTAAATTCTAGAGAAAAAACTACTCTATGTAAAACTTAAGGCGACACTTTTTTAGTTCTCATTCCTTAACCCTAGGCTTATTTGGGTCACATCTTTGAGCCTAAATATTTTAAGCTAAAATTTTGATTGTAACAGTTTATATTTATCATCTATTAAAATAAAAAAAGCACCTTAATAAATACCGTTATTTATCAAAGGAGCTTTTTAATATTGAGATTACTTGTCTAATTTTATCAATAGTTTCACTTGGTAAGTCATGTACCTCTATTAACAATCCTCTTAATGCTTTTATTTTATCTGCATCATAAATTTCCTTTTTCTCTTTTACATGTTCTAAAACTCTTTTATTTAAATTGTATTCAATCTTGTAGTCTATATTTATTCTACCAAATAAATAGTCTAAGGATACATCAAATATATCAGCTATTGTATTTAAAAGCTTTTCATCCTTTGGAAATCTAGTCCCTTGCTCATAATTACTAACTGCCTGTCTAGTAATTTTAAGAAGATTTGCTAAATCTTTTTGAGTTAAGTCCTTCCTTTCCCTAAGTTCCTTTAATCTTGTTGAGAAATCCACACTATCACCTCTTCTATATGTTAGCATAAAGCCCTATATAAAATAATTTTTAGCAACCAATAGTGTATTATACTTGAAAACAAAACACATTGTGTCTATAATATGATTATATGACTTTAGGGAATCGATAAGAGGTGAATAGACATGATTAAGAAGTTTAAAGCTATTATCACTGGAATTATAAGGGTTAGGTATGATAGCTCCTTTGATTTTGAAGATGATGAGTTCGAAGAAGTAATTGAGCAGGTTATGAATCATTTGTTAGTTCACAATATCTTTTTTTTAAAGGATATAAAATGGGGAGAGTTTATAGAAATTCTATGGCAATATGTTTCTATTAAAAGAAATTTTCTATAAGCTCTTTACAGGGCTATAAAATATATAAAGTGTGTATACTCTTATCAGGAGAGTTCACACACTTTTAATACTCCCAAGGAATATAAAAAATAATTTTTTAGCTTTTTCACTTTATGATTTACAAATATTAGCTTTAATTCTTTACCCAATAGCTGCTGCAATCATTCTTTCTATCCAAAAATCCATATTGTATGAGATATCTTCTTATGGTTACATAATCATGAAAAACTTCCTTTAGTATTTCGTTTACTTGTCCTTCGGTATATTTCTCATTGCTTTTAAATTTCTTTGCTATATAGCTTAGTAAAATAATCTTCTTTTTTTCTTTTCTTGGCAGAAGGGTCATTACACCATCTTTAAAGTATGTTTTGATTACTTTCTCCCTCTCTGCCTCTGTGATAGCATATCTTTCATCCACCATTGTTGCCCCCCTATGAATATTAATTAGGTTTTCTTTATCTTCTCTTTTATTTTCAAGTAATGCCATTATTGCTAAAAATACCTTGCCTTGTCTTTCTTTTTCTTTTAATCTAAAACGATGATTCCTTATTGTAGATGTACTTCCTCCATCGGTTTTTTCAATAATTTCCTTATCGCTCAATCCTTCGTAAAAACAACTCAGTAATTCTTTTTGAATATCAGTAAGGCCAGTATATTTTTTATTCATGTTAATTAGATATTCAAAAACTGAACCATGTTCCCCTTTTATATGATTTTTAGCAGCCCTTTCTGCATCATATAAAACATCTTCCTGGGGATATATTACTCCCCTTTCAAAGGTTTTTCCACATATTAAGCAGATATATTTTTCTCCTTTAGAGTCGTATAGGTAACCTGCTTTTATCTCATCTATGGTTGAATTCCAAAATAGTTCATCAAGATTCATAAAAACACTCCTTGGTTTAGTTTGATTATACACTAACATTTTTGATTTATGTTTGTCAAATATTTAGGAGTTTATTTTAGGAAAAATTTTTTCAATATTACCTATAGTGTATATAGGTAAATTAAACTCTTGTGCTAGATAATATTTAGAAAATAATAGGAACTTAACTAGACATATTTAGGAATCATATTTAAAGATATCCTTTAAAGGCAAATTCGATTTAGAACTTTTATAAATAAAGGAAATTGGCTCTTTAACTAATGGGTTATTAATATATTCATTAAAATATAACTTAACAATAGTCGTATTTACTCATTGATAAAAATGGTAATTATGTTAAAATATATTTATATTAATATGAAAGGATGTATTTTTCATGGACTCAATTTTTAATGGCTTTCTTAGAGGTGTAACAATTTTAAATGCAATAAAAATGCTTACTGAATTAATTGTAAATGTAGCTATAGTTTTTGTTGCATATAAAACAATAAAAGTATTAAATATCTATTTAAAAAATAATTCTTAAAAATTACTTCAATCTTTTTTTGTACTAAATCTCAGATATAAATAGCTTTACTTACCCTCACCTTCAAATAACATCTATATATTCCTTTTATAATGACTAGCATAATTATAAAAGAGTCTGAAATAATAGAATGCCTATACACTTTATTTTAAGAACATACATAAATAAGATACTAACATTTTTCTCCATGATATTAGCATATCATTTATACAAGTTACCTCTATTACTTATTAAAAATAGGTTGTTGAATAACTAAAATTACCAATAAAAAAAGTCGCCCAATTTCTAGTATCATGCTAAAGACCCACAAAACAATTACTAGAAAGGGCGACTGTAACAATTTTATCACTTAACAAGATATTTAATAACTCCTTTTATGCAATTTATAAAAAGTTTCAAGAGATATATGACAAATTAGTCTCTAAACCCTATACTAAAAGTGTTATTAAACCTAAGAAATACTCGACCTTACAAATTATTCAACAATATAAGAAGATTAACACTTTACATTCATATGCTTATTTTAACCTTATTTTACATCTAGGACACTGTTTAGGAAATATATTGTACCTAGTAAAAAAATAACTACAGTTAGGACATCTTCTAGCAAAAATATTAATGATAGGTAGAAGTAAGAGTAAACTAATTATTAAAATTATTATAAAACTAGGAATTTCTATTTCATAATGGTTTATTAAATAAAAGGCAATTAGTATAAAAGGTAAAAAAAATGAAAATACAATAGTAACTATACTGTTAAAGTTTTGTCGTTTTCTGAATTTTTCTATTACTAATTTTTCCTTATCTATTTCGTTCCTATTTTTACACACTAATTACACACCCCAAAATATAATATTATTTTATTATAAATTATTAACTTGAGTTGTGCAAATTTTAAATAACTAAAATTACCAACTCATTTTACACATAAAAAAACGGCATAAGCCCTAACACTTGTGGCAAAGGTCGTACGCTCTACACAAGGAAGATTTAAACTTATGCCTATCACTAATATTCCCAATAATGGTACAATTCTAAATTATATCAATAGCTTAAATTTAGACTTTTCTAAACTGGAGCTTAATCACCTTAAGAATTTAGTAACAGCTATAATTAGTATTGATAGCACAAGAAATATCTCTAATCTATCTAATAAAATTTTAGGCAGCAAGTATAGAAGATGCATAACTAAGTTTTTAAACAATTCACCTTGGAATGAAGATTCCCTTAGCATTAATAGGTTAAATAACTTATTAGCTTTAGTTAAGCCGAAGGAACCTACAGTTATAGTTAAACTAAGAATATTGAAGCTTTAGGATACCACTTTTCCCATACACAAAGTAAATCGGTCAAAGTTTTAGATAGTTGTATATCTAGCTTATACCTTGCTAGAGCTCTATAGAGCTAGAGAAAGTCAAAAAAATCTAAGCTAACGCTTAGAGATGCAATATGGTCATTCAAAGGGACTAACTTTAGGTCATTAATTACATATACCTATATACTAGCTATCCTCAATATTAATTTATTTGATGTAAATTATATTTTAAAATCACATTAATGCTTAATTAATAATAAAAAGAGATTTTCTGACCTCAAATAATAGAAAATCTCCTTTTACTTTCTATCTATCATATTACCTATAGTAATCTTTTACTCTAGCAAAGTGTTGACGAGTATTATATAGTTTAGCCCCTGATAAAGCAGCGTTAGCTCCAAAGTCTGCTAGGCTAACTATTGTCCCTAATCCTGGAATTAATTCAACGGCTGCTATTGCTGCTGATATAAAATCTGATTCGCTTAAATCATCAAAGGATAAGCTATCAATTATAACACAAATAGATGCTGCTTGTCCAACTCCAGGTACAAATCCTAACAAAGCTAGCATTGCAGATTCTGCATAATCATCTGCTTCTTTTAAGTCACTTTTAAAATCCCAACACTCTTCTTTAATTACGTCCATACTTACAGGAGGAGTAGTAAATGTATCTTTAGGAATTGTTAGCTTAAAAACACTTTCAGTATGAGACCACTTAGTAGATCTATAAGTATATTCAGAAAAATAGTTTGAATTATATGTATCTTCATAAACAAAATAAACAAATCTTGGCTCTACTAATATTGGCTTTGGAGAAAGGTCAATAAAACTTATATGTTCAAAAAATTTAACTTCATCAGTTTTTGGTTGCTGTAACATTTCTATATCATCATTAATTTTTTTGATGTCTTTTACTTTCTTTAATATCTCTATTTTATTAGTTTCTTTATTGTATATTGCTTTTATGATACTAGAATTATTTTCTACTGTTACAATACGCTGATTTGAATTATTTTGTTCTTCCTTTACAATGAAATTCTCACCATTAATTGTAACTTCATGAAGTATGTTATCTGTAGCAAAGCTTATTTGTGGAAAACAAAAAGTTAATAATAAAGAAATACATAACATTAAACAAGCAAACTTTTTCATTTTACATCCTCCCACTCTTTAATCTAAATTTTATTTTTCAAAACTTTTTCATTTACCTTTTAAATCATAACATGCATTAATTGTAAAAACAAGTAGTATTTTTATAATTATGGAAATTTTCCTAGTTTATGTGAAAAATTTTCTTATTATGGCTTTAGATAAGATTAAAGAATGGTAAAACCTCCCCCTAAGAACAGAGGAAGGTTTTTTTGGATGTTTATCTAAATAAATTTTCTAGGTCTGTCATGAATCCCCTTGCTGGTCTACCTATATCTATATCCCTAACCATGTTTCTCATTTTTGATATTTTATTAGGGTCTACTGTTACTACTACTTTCCTAACTGATGGGTCAATATTTCTAATTCTGTTTGCACATTCCGTGCGTAAAGCAGCTATATTTTCATTTGTTCCCTCATCAGTTGTACATCCAACATAGGCAGTGTCTCCATTTTTTACGATTGTGGCATTTGTAACGCCCTTTATGTTTTCACATGAATTTTCCATTCTATTTACTTGTTGGGAGTTTGATGCTGTCCTTGATGGAGGCATCATACCTTGGGGTATATTGTCATATCCAAGGCCCCTTTGGTTATTACCAGTGTCAAAAAATCCGTATAACCTATCATTGCCATTTCGTCTATCAAGTGGTCCATAATCGTCTAGCCTAGTTTGATATCTGTTATTTCCATTAAACCCCATACCGTTGTCGAAAAGGTTATTATTTCTTGCCCCTAGGTCATTCCCCATTCCGTTTGCTCCACCTAGATCATTTCTCATTCCATTTCCTCCACCTAGGTCATTTCTCATTTCGTTTCTCTCTGGTGTAGGTCTCTCTTGGGGAGTACATCCGATAATAAAGGCTGAAGCTATTAACACTAAAGACAATACAAGTGTTATTTTTCTCAATTTATTGCATCCCACTAAAATTCTCCTTTCTAGCTTCATAGTTTTAAGTCTTTTTCTATAGATAGACAACATTATCATTCAAAATAAATTTCAAATAGAATAATAAATGCTTACACATTTTTTATTTGAAATTTATTAAGCTTTAAAGTTGTTTATCTCTATCTTTTTATATAATCCATAGGTTACTCATGATTTTATGTTTTAAGTCTCACAAGAGATTTACTATTTTTAAATATAAAATCTAGACTATCAGATGGATTATATAATAGATACATTTATATTTTTTGTCCTTTTACATGCAATTATCTGTTGTACTTTTTTCAATACTTTCTATTATTTTCAAAAAAGTATAAATTGTAATAAATACTTTATATCTTGAAATAAATGTTGATTTTTTTTTATAAAATAATATAATTATATTAGAATATTCTAATATAATTATATTATTTTATATAGAAAGGAGGTTTCTATGTCAAATATTTATTTTGATTTAACTTCGTCATTTTTAAAGGCCCTAGCCCATCCTACTCGCCTTAAAATTATAGACCGTTTAAAGGATGAGGATGAACTCTGTGTATGCCATATCTATGAAGACCTAGACTTGGAACAATCCAATGCATCCCAGCATCTAAAGGTTTTAAGGGATCAGGGAATCTTGAGTGCGAGAAAGGAAGGCCTTAAGGTTATGTATAGAATAAGGCACAAAGAGGTTTGTGAGATAATTAATCTTGTAAAAAAAGCATTATACAGCCAATTAAAGGAAGAACAGAGACATTTTGAATTATAGGAGGTGTAGACTTGTTAGAGTCCTTGGCAGATTTTATAGTAGGAAGGCTTTTTGGATTAGACCTTGAATCTAAATTAGGGGATAGTATACATTTTTTTATCTATGATACTTTAAAAATTATTTTACTCCTTAGCTTTATGATTTTTACTGTGTCATATATTAGAAGCTATTTCCCACCGGAAAGGGTTAAAAAGATTCTTGAAAAATTTGGTGGTTTTTGGGCCCATTTTATGGCTTCCATTTTAGGAGTCCTATCTCCCTTTTGCTCATGTTCAACTGTACCCATATTTATAGGCTTTGTGGAATCCGGTATTCCCCTAGGTGTTACCTTTACTTTTTTAGTTACCTCTCCCATAGTTAATGAAATAGCTATAGGATTTTTATTTATCAGCTTTGGACTCAGAATAGCAATTCTCTACACTGTAGCGGGAATGGTAATTGGTATTGTTTCAGGAATGATAATTGAAAAACTTAATTTAACCCATCTTGTAGAGGAGTATGTCTATCAAATTCATATGAACGAGTCGGAAACTCCCAATATGGATGCAAAGCAAAGGTTCAGCTTTGCCCTAGGTGCTGTAAGGGATATTGTGAAAAGGGTTTGGATATATATTATAATAGGCATTGGAATAGGGGCCGCATTACATGGATGGTTTCCCGAGGATATTATTGTAAAATATACTGGTCCCCATAATCACTTTGCAGTTTTTGCAAGTGTTTTATTGGGAATACCCCTTTATTCTAATGCTGTGGGAACTATCCCAATTATAAAGGTTTTAATTGACAAGGGAGCTGGAATAGGTACTGCTCTATCCTTTATGATGTCTGTGGTAGCCCTGTCTGTCCCTGAAATGATTCTCCTAAAACAAGTTATTAAACCGAAGTTGATTGCCATATTTGTTGCAATAACAGGGGCATCTATTATATTGGTTGGATATTTGTTTAATTTTATCTTATAGTAATAATTAATTGTACTAATTTTTACAGATTAAGTTAAGCTTATAAGTTAAGAAGATAAAACTTAAAAATATTTATTTGGAGGTGTTTTTATGGAAATTAAAATTTTAGGTTCTGGATGTATGAAATGTAATAAGCTTTACGAGCTTGTGGAGGAAACGGTTAAAGAAATAGGCATAGATGCCAATGTTGAGAAGATAACGGATTTTAAGGATATTCTTTCATATGGGGTAATGAAAACTCCCGGCCTAGTAATCGATAATAAGGTAAAGGCCTCTGGTAGGATTCCTTCAAAGGATGAGATAAGGAAGCTTTTGTCTGAATAAGAAAGTAATAAAGGCGTCTAAATGACGCCAACCTATATAAATATTAACTCATTATATATTGAATTTTTCAAAAATGAAGGGGGAGAGTTTTAGTAAGAGTTTTATATTTATAATACACTCTTACTAAAAATAAATAATGAAAAAAACACTTTTATTTATTACTATTTTAGTAGTAATTAATATTACTATTTTAGGTTGTCAACAACAGAAAATAAATGAATTACCTCAGGCAAAGGTACAATTGAACCATAGAGTATACGAAAACAATATCCATTACTTTGATTGGTACGTTGAGAATGTTTCTAAAAATGAAGAGCAAAAATTAACTTTCAGTAATGGAAATATTATAAACTATGAAATTAGAAATCATGCTTCTAACAAAAAGTATGGAATGGAATATGATAAAAAACATGAAAATTCTGTTATCGTTTTAGAAAAAGGTGAAAGTCACAAAGAGACTATTATAATAGAAAAGCTAGATAAAGGACATTATAGCGCTAAATTTTGGGCAATATCTGAGGAAGGAATAAATCCTATCCAAGTTATTAGCTTTGATATTGACTAGTTAATCTTGTATTATGCACTAGGCTATCCTAATCTTTTTAATATCTACTCTGAATCTCACGCCAATTCATATTTTCTTCTCTATGTAATGCTTCTAGTAAAATTTCCGCAGTGGTTATGTTCGTAGCTACTGGTATTGAATGTACATCGCACAGCCTTATTAGGGCAAGTATATCTGGCTCATGGGGCTGTGCTGTTAGGGGGTCCCTTAGAAATATAACCAGGTCTATCTCATCACAGGCAATCCTTGCCCCTATCTGCTGGTCTCCTCCTAGGGGGCCTGAAAGATATCTTTTGATATCAAGGCTTGTCTCTTCACTAATAATTTTTCCCGTAGTCCCAGTTGCACAAAGGTTGTGATTTTTAAGTATATCTTTATATCTTTGGACAAAGTTAACCATTTGCTTTTTCTTTTTATCGTGGGCTATTAAGGCTATATTCAAAGTTATCTCCCCCTACTATTTTCTATTTTGAAACATATGGATTATCCTTTATAAAAAATCTCCACTCAAAATCCCTTGCTTCCTCTGCATAGTCTATGTTTATCCTTTTAGATATTCCTATATCAAAACTGCTGTATCCATCCTCTAGGATAAATAGCTTATCTCCCATCAAGTCATCTCCATAATTTTCCTTAGTGATATCCAGGGCCTTACATAGTTTCCCAGGTCCATTGGTTAAATTTTTTATCTGCCCTTTGTTCAGTTCCTTTAGTGACTTTCCATACCTGTTTACCGATATTTGCTCCAGTCCTTCTAGGGGCTCTAAGGCCCTTATAAGGATTGCGGCGCCTTCATTCTCCCTACCCGTCACTACATTCATACAATAGTACATTCCATATATAAGGTATACATAGGCGTATCCAGGGGGATTAAACATAATCTCGGTTCTTTTAGTGCGTTTATTTTTATAGCAATGGCAGGCCTTGTCTACGGCTCCTACATAAGCCTCCACCTCGACTATTCGCCCCATTAATTGGCTATCCCTATGGCTGTGGACTAATATCTTTCCCAGCAGCCTTTTAGCTACTTCAATTGTATCTCCCTCATAAAAGCTTCTGCTTAGTTTTTTCATTCTCCACTGCCTTTCTTTTTTGAGCCAAAAACCCACCTTTTTAAGGTTAAAAGGTCGGTTTTTTATAAATTTATTTCAATATTTTTATATTTCCAATCATGCTTTTGACCCTTCCCTCTTCTCCTAGGGTAAATGGCTGTTTTTTGTGGGTAAGTAGGCTTATTATCCTGTCATTTATCCTCAATTTATAGTATAACATATATCCCCTTGTGGCATGGTCCTCTATAACTCCTCCATAGACTTTGCCAATTCCCTCTATATCTAAGACTTCCTTTCTTTCCATATGAAAATAGGAATCTCCCTCAAGCTCTGCTTCTATACTTTCCTCATTTAATACCTTGTCCCTGTCAACAACTTCAGTTATGCTAAAAATTCCACCCTCCTCATCCCTATATGAGATATGATAAAAGTCATCCTCAATCTCTTCTTTATCTTTTTTGTATTGATTGGGGATTTCAATACTCCACTCTTTATCAATACTTTCATAGGAAAAAGTACTGTCATTTTTAGCACATCCTGATATTAAAATAAGTATAACTAAAATAACTGCTGAAAATTTCTTCAAGTTTATCTCCTCCTTTGATTATTTGAGGAAATTGCACAATTTAGTTCCTACAAAATTGTATATGGAAATATCATCCTTAATTTAAACATTTGGAATAGAGCATATTTCGGTGTATGACTCTTATGATTTCAACACTATATGTAGTAGTAAATTCTTTAAAATGGCAATTATGCAATTTGCTCATTTAAAAATTCATAATATATATTATACTACAGATAAAAAACATTAACATTCAAAATAATAGATTAAGACAGGCTTACTCCCCTTGATTTGAGGAACCAAGGGGAGTAAGCCTGTTATATTTATTTTTATAGAGGAACTCCTTATTACCATGGATATTAAACTTTAAACTTAAGGATATTTATCCTTACTAGTTTAAATATACTCCTCCATTTCTTCTCCTTTACTGATCTTTAATCAGTTTTAAATTACTTCCTCCTGCACTTAAGTCGAAGAAATACTTACCATTACCGGAATGTGAGTATACTTTAATTTTATATTTACCCGTAGTTGAAGGTTTAAAGCTTATACTTTCTTGTCTAGTTGATCCCTCTGAAGCTTTTACCTGTTTTCCACTTGGATCATAAAGGTATAGATCAAAATCAGGTGTTGCACTCCAACCGCTACGTCTCCAATCAGGCATTATTAAAGTTATAGAAATGGGGTAATTCCTATTATTAACATTAAATTCCCAATCATCGGCTGAACCTTTACTTGGTAAATCTTCTGCAGCATACATATGCTTAGGTAAAGCTATATTGTTACCACTAAATCTACCTGCCTGCTTAACGGCCTTGTATCCATCTAATCTACCATGACCATAGTCAACATCCTTACCATTTCCTGCCCAGTCTTGAGCTGTAGAAACTAATATGTTCCTTATTTGGCTAGGTGTTAGGTTAGGATTAGCATCTAACATTAACGCTACAGTTCCCGCTACAAATGGAGCAGCCATACTAGTTCCACTAAAGGTTGCATAACCATTTGTTGTATTAGTTTTTGCTGAAGTAATTCTTGTTCCCGGTCCACCTATATCCGGCTTTGTTCTGTTGTCGGCAGTAGGTCCTCTACTTGATGTTGGTGCAAGACTAAATCCGCCTTCTCCAACGTCTACCATGTTTGCAACTGTTATGGCATCTTTAGCAGCTCCTGGAGTACCGATTGTGTATCTACTTGGTCCTGAGTTTCCAGCAGCTACAATTACTGTAATACCGTTTGCAACGGCTTTATTTACTGCTCTTGACGTAGAATCGTTACCATCAGAGCTTCCAGTAGTTCCAAGGCTCATATTAATAACATCGATTCCGTATTTATTTTTGTTAGTAATACACCAGTCTACCGCAGCAGTTACATTACTCATTGAGCCACTTCCCCTACGGTCAAGGGTTTTAAGACCTATTAGTGCAGCACCCTTTGCAACACCTTCATATTTTGAATTTCCATCGCCTTCTCCTGCAACTGTTCCAGCAACATGGGTACCATGTCCTTGGTCATCGTATGGATTGGGACGATTATTTACATAGTCCTTCCAAGCAATTATCTTTCCACCGTCTAAGTCAACATGATTAGGGTCTATTCCAGTATCTATTACCGCAACAACTACATCATTCTTAGTATATTTCCTTGAATCTCCATCTCTATCCCCATCTAATCTAAAATCACTTCTAGCCTTTTCCGTTCCAAACCAATAGTCAGCTCTATCATTAAAGATTGTAACCTCTTCATCATATTCGATATGCTCTATGATATCAAGCTTAGATAGCTCTTCAATTTTCTTCTTGTTTACCTTCATACTTACAGCAGGAATATTTTTAAATTCATGCTTTGGCTTATAATCGCCTAGTAGCTCCTTAACCTTACTCTTTTTAGTATCATCGAATTTATCCTTAAATACTATTGTAACAGGCAGCTCTTCATCATCATTAGCTTTACCCATTTCTTGAGATAGACTTTCGAACAGCTTATCCTCGTTGTCATCATATAGCTTTTTAATTTCTCTAATCTCCATTCTTTCCATTTGCTTTTCAGTTCTAATCGGCTCATCATTTGCAAAACCATATGTACCAATTGAAACTAAAATAAGCGTACACAATAAAATCGAAACTATTTTTTTACTCTTAAACACGTTTATCATATCCTTTCCCCCTGTTTATCTTTTTAAAAGTGACTTTCATTGGTCCTTAATATTAGCACCCTCCCCAATAGCACCACCTCCTTTTTTATTTTGAAAACCAAATTATTTTTTATAGTAATTCTGTTTTAAACTCTAAGATAGCATTACTATAAATAAAAAATTTGTATACCAAGAGGGGCTATTAATTAAGTAAGTGTAAAGCGTTAATTTTATTTACTATATATATTACTACCAAAATTTAGTTATGTCAATATTATTTTAGAAATTTTTTGAACTTTTTATATAAAATGTAAATTTATTGCAAATTATAAACGTTGTTTAAATTGTTATTACTATCTCTAATCTAACTATTTTTTCCCAAAAAAAATTGCTGTAAAATTTTTTACAGCAAAGCTAATTTCTTTATATTATTTATATTATCATGGAGAGGTGATGATATTTCCGGATTTAATTGACCAAGCATGTGGGTCATGGGTAGCCATAGCTACGATTCCTAGGGCGGCACTTAAAATTGTTGTAACTAATACCGTAATAAGTAATTTTTTCAATTTCAATCCCCCTTTATCTTAATTTTATTAATCCACAATATTTAAGCCAAATCTTATTAAATCCTTACTTTTATTCATGTCTTTCTCGATGTAATAATATCCTGATCTAAAAAATATTTCCTTTGCCTCATTTAAATCACTATCTTCATCATTGATAATATTCTTTACACTATTTATCAATTCATCTATAGAACTATCTTTTTTCCAATGTATGTAGCTCTTCAAAAGCTCCTTATATATATCTATCTGCAAATGGAATTTATTCTTCTTTTTAGATTCATGTAAGGCCTTTAATAGATACTTTTCTGACAAATCATATTTATATATATCCCTATATCTTTTTCCTAATTCTATATATATTTCCTCTAAGTACTCCCAGTTTGTATTAAGTCTAATTTTCAAGCTATTATTTATACATTCAATAGACTTTTCTTCCTTTTTTAAAACTAAATAGAGTTCACTTAAATTCATATAAACCAAGGCCAAGAATTCTACATTATTACTTATTGTGGCCCTATCTATAATTTCCTTATATATTTTTTCTGAAATAGAGTAGTTATGATTTTCAAAATAACAATTTGCCTTTAGTCTTAATATATCTAAATATTGGGATTCACTTAAACTATGTCCCATTTTGTTCTCTATCCTTTTCAATAGAAGTAGGGCTTTATCGTATATTCCCAATTTTTTATACGCCAATGCATTATTAAATAAAATTCGTTTTTCCATCCACTTATCACTGATATCTTCATTTTCTAAAATTAAAGAAGCATAATTATTAAGATTTATAGCTTCTTCATAATTTTTACACCAAATAGCACATCTTCCTAATTTCACATATATTAGGGCTGTTTTTGAATAGTTTGAGATTCTTATATAGCTTTCTAATGATTTTAAGTAATTTATATGGCTTTCATTAAATTGTTCCCTATAATGATAATAATCTCCTACAATTTCATAAATCTCTGCTTTTTTATCGACAATGTCCCAATCCTTTAAAATATAGTCTACCTCTTTTAATTCATTTTCAAATTCCCCATTTTGGCTATTAATATATTTTTTTAGATTCTTTAAATGATTTTCTAATAAAATTCTAGATTGAGTAATCTCATCTCTCATTAGATATTCTACATTGATGTTAAGGGACATCTTCTTTTCCTCAGCCCATTTATTCATGCAATATACAATTATTTCTGCAGTATCTTTTACCAACTTTGTCTTGCCATTTTCTATATAGCTAATTAAATTTCTAGTTACTTTTCCACCGGTAATTTCATATTGCTTAAGACCTAAATAGCCTCTTATCCTTCGTATCTTTTCTCCTGGCGGTAGAACAACCTCCTCTAAAAAATACATATATTTTCCTCCCTACCCTACTATAACTTATAAATAGTATGTCTATATCCATTGTCTATGTCTACCTTATAGTAACATATATATTATAGATATGTAAATAATATGACCAGTTTTCTGTTACTCCTTTGAAAGTTATTCGCATATTATTATTTACTTACCCCTTCTCATTTAATATCAAATATTATTGTTTGTTCATAGGTATATGGGGGTAGATATTTGAATAATAAAGAATAGAGGAGAGGATAATATGAAAAAATACAAAATAGCTGTTCAACAAGGCCTCATGGGTATCAGTCAATTGTTAAAGGATAGGGGCCATGATGTAGTTCCTTTTGAAACTTCTAAGGAACATGTAGACATCACAATAATTTCCGGTGTACATTCTGCATATGAAGAAATTGAAACTGCCCAGTGTAGGAATTTTGGACCAGATAATAAAATGCTCGTTATAAATGCAACAAATCTTTCACCAGAAAAAGTATTAGAATACGTTGAAAATATTAAATGTTCATAGTTACAAGGTTGCCCTTCACTGGGATGTAGGGACATATTTAAACTTGTTCTTTAAGACCCTGTAATACATTCCTATAGACCTATTAACTGTTATAGCCTTTAAAGCTAAAAATCTCCCAAGGTTTAGATACACTGATAAATCAAACCTTGGGAGATTTTTAGCTTTTTTAAAAAACATATATATAGATAAACAACACTAAAATTTATTAATCTTTAAAGTTGCTTATTCATAATCTACTGAATTGGCAAATCAATCTATATCTATAAGTCGAAATACATCTCATACTCCATTGGACTAGGAGTAATATTAACTCTTAAAGCATCCCTTCTAATTTGTTTTATTTGATCATTTATGATTCCCAATGAAAATACACCGCCCTTAAGTAAAAACTCATAATCTCTTTCTAGGGCATCTGCTGCTTCCTCTAAAGATTTTGGAAGTCCCTTTATCTGTGCCCTTTCTTCCTCGGATAAATCAAAAATATTAATATCGTAGGGTCCATAACCCTCTTTTACTGGGTCTATTTCACTTTTTATTCCATCGAGCATAGCCATAAGTAAGGCTGAATAAGCCAGGTAGGGATTACAGGTGGCATCGGAAGGCCTAAATTCAAATCGCTTTGCATCGGGGCTCTTTGCATAGCCGGGGATTCTTATTACTGAGCTTCTATTGGCAGTTGCGAAGCAAATACTAACCGGTGCCTCATATCCAGGAACGAGTCTTTTATAGGAATTTGTACTTGGGTTAGTAAACGCCATGAGGGCAGGTGCATGTTTAAGTATTCCACCTATGGCATAGAGGGCTGTATCACTTAAGTGTGAGTATCCGCAGTCATCATAAAAAAGGGGCTTCCCATCCTTAAATAACTGCATATGTACATGCATTCCACTTCCAGCTTCTCCAAAGAAGGGCTTTGGCATAAAGGTTACAGTCTTACCATGATTTATAGCTTCGTTTTTTATAATATACTTAGTTATCATGGTTTTATCTGCCATTTCAATTAACCCACCAAAGCTAACCTCTATTTCAAGCTGGCCTGGACCTCCAACTTCTGAATGATGATATTTTACTCCTACACCATGCTCTTCTAACATTAGTACCATATTATTCCTCAGTTCAAAGTTAACGTCATAGGGAATATCCACATGGTATCCCTTTTTATGATGAACTTTAAATCCTAAATTTTTAATATCCTTCTTTCCAGTATTCCAATAGGCCTGCTGGGAATCTAGATAAACTTCCATATGGTTTGGCGAATTTACATAGGATATATGATCTAATATATAAAATTCAAATTCCGGCCCAAATAAGGCTTTATCGGCAATCCCTGTATGTTCCATATATTTTTCAGCCTTTTGAGCAACATACCTTGGGTCTCCTTCAAATCTACTAGTTTCATCCCCTAATGAATAAATGTTTCCTATCATGTTTAATGTGGGAATACTATTAAAGGGATCTACAAAAGCACTGCTTATATCGGGCTTAAAAACCATATCAGATTTTTCTACGGTTAAAAAACCATAGCTTGAGCCGTCAAATCCAATACCATTTTCTAAAGTCTCCTCAGAAAGTCTCGAAGCAGGTATAGTGAGATGATGCCATTTTCCCATTAGGTCAATTACTTTGAAATCTATAAGCCTTACCTCATTATCGATACAAAAATCTCTAACTTCATTAATACTTTTAAACATATTCATTACCCCCCAATTTTATTGGAAATCCTTTTCCTCAAGCTCAATTTTTACTGTTTCCTTAGTAGTGGATAGAACTAGATAGGTGTATGTACTTTTTGCTATGCCATTTATCTTATCTATTAACTTCTCCAGTTTCTTTGTGTTTTTTACTTTAACCTTTATTAAGTAACAAGTATTTCCTGTCACCTTATGGCATTCTAAGACCTGGGGCATTTTCGATAGAAAATTTGCCATTTTATCTATGGTCAAATCTCCCACGGGAACAGATATAAATGCAGTTACATCTATACCCACCTTATCCCCATCAATTATCGCCCTATATCCCTTTATTATACCCTCCTGTTCTAATTTTTTTATTCTTTCCTTAGTTGCTGTGGTAGAAAGTCCTATTTTTCTACCCAGCTCTGCTGTACTAATCCTTGCATTTTCTTGAAGCTCCATAATTATTAGATAATCGTACCTGTCCAATCTTCCACTTCCTCTCTTAAGAATATTATACATAAAATGCTCTATTTTTTCTATAAAATTTAGTTGATTTGATTTATTTTTCAATGAATTTTAGTTATATTCATTTGGTAATTTAAGGTTATAGTTTAAGTATAAGTTTATTTCTTTAATATAATGTGGCGATTGATTAAAATTTATGAAATAAAAAACTTATCTGCACGCCTATAATCCTCTAATAAGCTCAAATAGAAGGAAATCATAGCAGTCATGTAATTGAAAAAAAATAAATTATTTGATTTTAGTAAACAATTAAAATATTTTGTATTTACTTCTTCCCTATCATATGATATTATGTCAGTATAAAATAGGAAATTAAACCATTTAAGTAATATTATTGTCATTAAATCCTTCAATTCATAATTTCATCTAAATATATGTAAAACTAAGATTTTTACACTTTCAAGGTCAATTTTGTTCTGTTATGTATCCTGTGATATCTTTTTAATATCTAGCTTAGAGGGGTAAGAATTATACTCAGCTTAAATGTAAAAAATATTTATTAAAGTTATTCATCCTTATTATCAGTAAAGGATTCAAGTTTCAAAAACCGGTGCATGATTAGAATAATAGAGGACAAGTTGCATAATTACCATCTACATATAATCAAGCTTATATTTAAAATCTTAAAGTCTTCATCATATGCATTATGCAATTTCCTCAATATAACTAAGGAGGTCTTTCAATGAAGGGTAAATCTATACTGGTGATTGGGATTTTAGGTGCAGTCCTAAGCTTTTCAACTATCTTTGCCGCTCCAAAGGAAAGAATAACCATAAGCAAGCTCCATAAAACACCTGAATTTATCTCTGGTAGACTAACTACAGTATCAGATAAAGAGCCACAAGAAATAGTCTTCGACTACCTAGACAGTAATAGGGATAGGTTTAAGTTTTCCAGTGAGAAATCTAATAACTCCTTTAAGATTTTATCCCAGCATAAAGATTCATTAGGTTATACATATCTAAGACTTCAACAATTATACAAAGGTCTCCCCGTATTTGGCTCTACTCAAACTGCCCACATTAATGAAAGGGGTGAACTTACAAGTTTTTCTGGAGCAGTTATCCCTAACATCGATAAGCAAAAGAGTTTAAAGTTTGATGAAAAAGTAGAGGCGAAGGAAGCCATAGAAATAGCTGAAAAAGACCTTGGGTTTAAACCTAAATATGAGATTATGCCTACCTGTGAATTAGTAATTTATCCCTGTGGAGAGAAAATAATAGATGTTTACCTTGTAAGGCTGAAATTTGCTAAACCTCAGACAGGAAACTGGTACTATTTCATCGATCCATCTAGTGGAGAAGTAGTTCACAAGTTTAATTCTATTCATGATAGAAGTGTACCTTCTAAGGGTGAAGGTAGGATTGAGTTAGGTATAAGGGCACTAGAAAATATTGAGGAAATCAATAATTTTTCATCCCCATCACAATATTATCTCTATAGGGCAGGTAAAAAGGATATTAAAATCTATGATGAAGAAAATAAATACTTTATACTCAGGGGAAAAATACCTAAAATGATATGGAAAGAAAGGTGCAATAGCTCGATTAACTTATATGCTAGTGCAACTAGTTACGATGCAATTATTCATGATTATTGTTTAAATACATTGGAAAGGCATAGCTTCGATAAAAAGGATACTAAAATACAACCAAGACCTCATTATAGTAGTAATAACGGAGGATGGCCTGGATATAAGATGATATATGGCAATCCTGAAAGCTTTAGGGAGCTTTCAAGAGGTATAGATGTTGTTGCCCATGAATTAACCCATGTGGTTACAAAGCATAGGGCAAATCTAATATATGAGAATGAATCCGGGGCAATAAATAGGGCAATGTCAGATATATTTGGAGCAGTTGTGGAATTCTATGCAAATAATGACCCCGATTGGCTTCTTAAAGAAAACATTTGCACTCCTAATATTGATGGGGATACTATAAGATCAATGTCAGATCCTACTGTTTGTGGATATCCAGACCACTATGGCGATAGATATAGAGGAGCAAAGGACAATGGTGGTGTTAACAGAAATTCAAGTATAATTAATAAAGCTGCCTACTTAATAAGTAACGGTGGTACCCATTACGGTGTCACAATTAATGGCATCGGTATGGATAAGATGGCAAGTATCTTTTACCGTGCCTTAACTCAACATTTAACTCAATCTTCAACCTTCAGCCAATTGAGGGCTGCCTTAGTTCAATCAGCTACGGAGCTTTATGGAGGAAGGGGTGTAGAGGTACAAGCTATTGAAGCCGCCTTTGACTCAGTTGGTATTCAATAATGAAAAATCATTCATATAACCAAGTTATAGGGGTATATAAAATAAAAAGTAAGGGAGAAACACTCCCTTACTCCAGATTGTTAACAAAGTTAACAAGATGATAGGCTTTAACAAACTTCCAAGTTCAAGGCACGCTAAAATAGAGGAGCGGAGCTTATAATAAAAAGGAAGTCTATTTGCTTTTAGCAAATACCATAAAATTTCCCACGAACTTATCAGTTCGTTCTAAAATTTTATTGACTAAGTGAGCACCGGAAATTTTAGCAGTAACGCAGAAATTGGGAGTTTGTTAACAGCCTCAGTAAGGGAGAAATACTCCCTTACTCATCTCTATGCTGAACCATATCTATTGCCCCTAGGACTATATGGGCTAATCCAAATCCTATTATTCCCCATGCAACCTTCTCTTCATCTCTATTAGAATTCCTTGACATGAGGGCTCCTGTAGTGGCAACTGCTGTTCCAAGAACTGTCGGTATTAAACCTTCACGTATCTTATTCATTGAATAACTTCCTCCTTAAATTAAGGATTATATATGGATCATAAATTAAAATCTACGAACTTTTTTAGCTAAGATTAAAGATGGGACTTAGCTATAAAATCCTACCCTTCCCTAGATAGGAAAATTAGGAAATTCAATTATATAAAGGAATGTTCTAGTATTTTACATGGGTTTTTGCTATTAATATAAAGATATTGGAAGCTTTAAAAGCTTATATCTATATAATTATGATTTACAATTTACTAGTAAGTATCCCTGTTAAAAAAGAACAAAATTGTATATATTAAATGAACTACATAAGCTCTGTTTTACTGTTATTTATGCTACTTGCCAGCTTATGAAGCCTTCCATGTTTAACCTGTCCAAAGGACAATGTCAATGTTAATCCTATACCTTCTTCTAAGTTGACTTTATATATATCATAGGCACCATGATAATCGCTTATATTATACCTAGCTTCTATAAATTCCTTAATATTGTCTATCACAGCATCACTCATGTACTCTGCCTGTTCAAATAACATAGCTTCTTCTTCCTCTGAATCATAGCTCGCTTCATAAACTTCATTTTTTAATAGCTCCTCTACATAATCTCTACTAAGTATTACATCGAAGCCCATTATTTCATCTTCCAGTAAATTGCTTATGTTTTTCACTTCATTTACTCCCTCAAAGCTTTCGATAATATTCTTTATGTCTTCACTTTTAATCTCTATATAATGGTTTTGTGAATATATTATCACTTTTTCCATAAAAATCCCTCCATTTTAAAATTTTTATAAAAATTTAATATTTTTCAACTTATTTTAGGGATAAAAATTTTTATACTCTAAGGTAATGCTATTTAAAAATCATTATATTATCTCTTCTATTTTCTCAAGCATTTGTAATTCATATTTTGTCTTAAGAATCTTCTAAATAATATTGTAGGTGACTTTTAATACTCAAAGGTCTACTATTTTGTAACATCAAGTTTAATATTATGATTATCACCATAATTTATAATTATTCTTTTTCCTAAATGAAATTATTACATTCGGGGCTTAATGTTGGATAAATTATAATTTTATGGAATTTTCAATATAGTGTTATTTTTTTCACTATTCTTTATATTCTTTATTTTTTTTATTATTATATAATTATAAATATTCTTTATAGTTATAAAATTTTATTACTAGAAAAGGGAGGCCTAAATATATGGAAAAAACCATAGTGGACAGAAGTTTACTAAATAGCATCGATGAGATAATCGAAAGGTATAACTGCGATAAACACAATCTACTAACTATACTTCAAGAGTCCCAAGGACTAATTCCAGAGCATTATATTCCAGAGGTCGTAGCTAAACATATTGGTATAAGGCTTAACATGCCCATCAGTAAGGTTTACGATGTTATAACTTTTTTCTCAGCCCTTAATGATAGACCTAAGGGAAAACACGTAATCCAACTCTGTAAGAGTTCAGTATGTAGATTAAATAAATATCAGAGCCTCAGGGATATCCTTGAGAGAGAGCTCCTTATAAAAATGGGCGAAACAACTGAAGATGGCTCATTTACTTTAGAATATAGTGCCTGTTTCGGTGCCTGTGATGTATCACCCGCCTTTAGAATCGATGATAAGGTCTATGGAAATCTGACAGAGGGTAAAATAATTGAAATAATTAATGATTACAGGGGGATTAGTCATGGATAGAACTGTTAGTATTATTTCAAAGAATTTTAAAAAATACAATATTGAGTCAATTGATGAGTATTTAAGTCTTGGAGGCTTTAAGGCCCTTGAAAAAGCCTTTGATTTAGGTCCTAAAGGAATTATTAATGAGCTAAATGCAAGTGGCCTTAGGGGTAGAGGTGGGGCTGCATATCCTACGGGTAAAAAGTGGGAACAGGCCTCTAGAGTTCCTGGTCATAGAAAGGTCATCATCTGTAATGCCGATGAAGGTGAACCAGCAACCTTTAAGGACAGATATTTATTGCAATACGACCCCTATAAGGTTATTGAAGGAATGATAATAGCAGCCATTACCTTTAATGCAAATGAAGGATATATATATATAAGAGAAGAATATAAGTATCTCCATGATAAGTTTAGAAGAGCTATTCAGCTTTCTAAGGAAAAGGGTTTCCTGGGAGAAAATATCTTGAATAATGGCTTTAATTTCGATATAACTGTTTTCTCTGGTGCAGGTGCCTATGTTTGTGGGGAAAGTACCGCATTAATTGAATCAATGGAGGGTAAGAGCGGCAGACCTAGACTTAAGCTTAATCGAACAAGTGAAAAGGGCCTCTATCAACTTCCCACCCTAGCAAATAATGTTGAAACCTTAGCCGCAGTAACTTCCATATTATATACTGGCGGAGAAGAGTATGGCAAATACGGAACTCCAAGCAGTAGAGGAACAAAGCTAATAAGTCTATGTGGAAACGTGAATAGACCCGGTGCCTATGAAGTCCCCTTTGGAGTTACCTTGAGGGAAATTGTCTATGATATTGGTGGAGGTATAAAGGAAGGTAAAGCCCTTAAATTTCTTCAACTAGGAGGAGCTTCAGGTGCTATTGTTCCCCCTAGCTTACTAGATTTAAAGTATTGTTACGAGGAATTAGGAAATAAGGGAATAGATATAGGTTCAGGGGCAGTACTTGTGGCCGATGAAACGAATAGAGTAGTTGATTTCTTAAAGTCAGTCCAAGATTTTTTCCTCCATGAAAGCTGTGGTAAATGTACCCCATGTAGGGAAGGAAACAGACAAATAACTAAGATTCTTAACAGATTCGTTACTGGTGAGGGAAGTGTTGAGGATTTGAAAACTATAGAAAGATTTTCTAATGTCATGAAGTACGCATCTTTTTGTGGTTTAGGCAAAACTGCTCCCACTGCCCTATTATCAGCAATAGAGCATTTTCCTATAGAATTTTATCAACAAATTCATAGGGTAAGGAAGACAAGTTAATGGCCACTTTAACATTGTTCTTTTATGAAAATAATCCCATGTCAAGGAAAAGGTTTTCAAAGTCTAAGGAGGATAGCTATGAAAAATTGTAAAGTAATCATAGATAATAAGGAAATAATTGTACCGGAAGGTACTACTATATTAGAGGCTGCAAAAAAAGTTAGTGTAAACATACCTACACTCTGCAATCATCCCGATCAAAAAGTTAAAGCAAATTGTAGAATATGCTTAGTTCAGGTTGCTCCAAAAAAGCTAGTAACTGCCTGTTCAGCCTCTGTTTGGGATGGAATGAAGGTAACAACCCATTCTAAACTGGTTAGGGATACCCAAAGAGGAGTTTTAGAGTTAATCCTAGCAAACCACCCCCAGGACTGTCTAAAGTGCATTAGAAATGGTAAGTGTGAACTTCAAACTCTTTGTGAAATGTTCCATATATCTAAAAGTAATCTGGAGGATGAAATAGATTCCCTAGAGGTTGATGAATCCAGTCCCGCTCTTGTAAGAGATCATAGGAAATGTATTAAATGTAATAGATGTATTGAAGTCTGTCAAGATGTTCAAGGGGTTGGTGTATTAAGCCACGCCCATAGGTCTACAGATTATTGTATAACTCCTGCCTTTGAAAAAAAGCTAATGAATACTCTATGTGTTTTCTGTGGTCAATGTGCCTCTATATGTCCAGTGGGTGCATTATACGAGAAGGACGATACTGAAAGGGTATGGAATGCCCTCTACAATGAAAATCTCCATGTCATTGTACAGATAGCTCCAGCTGTAAGGGTAAGTATTGGTGAGGAGTTTGGATTTAAACCTGGCACCAAAGTCACGGGGAAAGTGGTGGCTGCCTTAAAAAGACTAGGCTTTGATAGGGTATTCGATACTGATTTTACCGCAGACCTTACTATTATCGAAGAGGGTAATGAATTAATCCACAGAATAAAAAACGGGGGCACCCTTCCCATGATTACATCCTGTAGTCCTGGCTGGATAAACTACATTGAGGGCTTTAACCCAGAGCTTCTGAATCATCTATCTACATGTAAATCTCCCCAACAAATGTTTGGAGCCCTTTCCAAAACCTATTATGCCAAAAAAATTAATATTGATCCATCTAAAATTTTTACTGTATCCATAATGCCATGTACTGCTAAAAAGTATGAGGCTGAAAGAAAGGAAATGTCATCCTATGGATATAGGGATGTGGATGCAGTTTTAACAACAAGGGAGCTTGCAAGGATGATAAAGTCGGCTAGTATTGATTTTGCAGATATCGCTGGGGAAGATTTTGATGCTCCCTTCGGTATTACCAGCGGTGCCGGGGTCATATTCGGTGCCACGGGCGGAGTTATGGAGGCGGCCCTTAGAACTGTTTATGAGGCGATAACCGGAAAAGAACTTGAAAAACTTGATTTTGAAGATGTCAGAGGCATGGAGGGTATAAAGGAAGCACAGGTAGACCTAGATGGTGTATCGGTTAAGGTTGCTGTAGTCCATGGTCTTAATAACGCTAAAAAGGTACTGGATATGATAAAGGAAGGTAAGTGTGACTATGGATTTATCGAAATAATGTGCTGCCCTGGGGGCTGCATAGGCGGTGGAGGTCAGCCTATAGGTTCCGATATGAAGGTCAAGGAAGAGAGAATTAAGGGAATATATGATATCGATAAAAATATGAAGCTTAGAAAGTCACATGAAAACCCTGCTATTAAGCAGCTTTATGAAGAGTTTTTAGGTGAGCCCCTGGGCAAGATTTCCCATAAACTTCTCCATACCCACTATAGCCCACGAAATGAGACACTGGATTTAGACTATCTAGAGAAGGGCTATGAAGTAGCAGCTACAGAGCAATAAAAAGGGTTAATTACACTAGATTTTAATTACTTGCCTTTAAAGGTTGGAATCTCAAAAGTCAATAGAATATAGATATACGCTTGTAAAGATAAACTTACTCAAGTAGCCACTGAGAATCCTTTTGGCTCATGCTATAAACCTGTTTTAAATATAATAAATAGAGGTTAAACAGGTTCATAAAAATCGCTCAAAAGGAAACCTCAGAGTCTACTTTCCTTTATTTACTTTTATTGGCATATATCTATAAGCACTATCAATATTATTGAGTTTCAATAAATTTTGATAGTGCTTCTATTATTGTGCTTATTTAAGGAATAATGGTAAAATCCTTTTTTGACCTTTAATTATACTCCCAATACCTTTATATATTCTACATAGGGGTCTTGGGTACCTTGAAGTAAGCTCTGCTCCTCCTTTAGTCTTTTTACATATTCTATCATTTCCCTGGTTATACGTTCCCCAGGTGTAACTACGGGGATTCCCGGTGGATAGGTCATTATGGATTCTCCACTGACCTCTCCGTGGGCATCTTCTAGTCTGACGATTTTCTTTCTACTGTAATAGGCATCCCTAGGGGAAACTATTACTTCGGGGTTTTTTAAAATCTCCTTTTTACCTTTGATTTCCCTATCGTTTTTATATTTTTTGGCAACATCCTCAAGGGCCTTTACTAAGGCACCCAGGGACTCCTCTGTATCTCCTAGACTTACTATGGAAAGGACATTGTACATATCACCTAGCTCAGTCTGAATATTATATTCATCCCTTAGAATGTCATATACCTCAAATCCTGTCAGTCCTAGCTCTCTTACATTTACCCCCAATTTAGTTTCGTCAAAGTCGAATACTCCAGGTGTGCCAATAAGCTCTCTTCCAAAGGCATATAATCCAGGTATCCTATTTATGGCTTCCCTTGCCCATCTAGACAATTTTAATGTCTTCTCCAGCATTTCTTCTCCAATGGTAGCAAGCTGTTTCCTTGCTAAGTCTATACTTGCCATAAGTAAATAGGATGCACTTGTTGTCTGGGTTAGATTGAGGGTAGTTTTTACAGTTTTTACATCTATAAGGCCTTCATTTAACATCAATAGGGAGCTTTGGGTAAGGGAACCCCCTGTTTTGTGGGTACTTACGGCACACATATCTGCTCCTATCGCTACTGCATCTATGGGTAATTCCCCATGAAATCTCATATGGGCTCCGTGGGCTTCGTCCACAAGCACAGCTATACCCTTTTCATGGGCAGCCCCAACAATTGACTCTAAATCCGATACGGCACCATAGTAGGTAGGATTTATTAAGAATATGGCTTTAGCATCGGGATGCTTTGTCAATGCACTTTTAGCTTGATTCAGGTCTACGCCCATGGCAATACCTAAGTCTTCATTTATCTCTGGTTGAATGTAAACTGGAACAGCCCCACTTAATATTAAGGCCGTTGTAGCCGATTTATGGATATTACGAGGAAGAATTATTTTGTCTCCCGGATTACAAGCACTCATAATCATTGTCTGAACTCCAGCGGTAGTTCCATTTACCAGGAAAAATCCATGGTCGGCTCCGTAGGCTCTAGCCGCAAGCTCTTCTGCTTCTTTTATTACGCCTATTGGATTACAGATATTATCAAGGCATTTCATGGCATTGACATCTAGTTCCATCATAGCTCTGCCAAAATAATCTGTCATCTCCTGAATTCCAATTCCATGCTTATGCCCTGGAACGTCAAAGGGAATAACATTTCTTTTACGATATTCCTTCATAGCTTCAAATAAAGGTGCCCTATTTTGACCCAACAACTTCAATACAACCACATCCTCCCAAGGTTTAATAACCCCTTTATATTTTTATTTATAATGGTATAACTTCCAATTTCGGACTTGTTATTGAAAGCTCCGCTGCTCAATTTCAACGTGCTTAAACCTGGAAGTTTGTCAAAGCCCATCATCTTGTTAACAAGACAAAGTATTAACTTTTTTAGAAAAATTCATTTTAATATAGGTAGTAATTATAGATACCCAACTATAGGCGTTAGGTTAAGACAATAAAGGGTAGAGGAGAGACTCCATATGTTTTTTCTATAAATCATATGGGTCTTCTCAGACAAGCTCTTTTATCTTTAAAAACCTACTTTTTTAAATTAGTTAAATTGTATTTCATAATTTACCTGACTTATGTGGGGGTCCAGCAATAAAGTGAAAATATATACTCAGCCCATGTGATGATTCCCACAGCCAGGAATTTTAACATTTACTTTTTTAGTATCTATATGAGGCTTAGGCCCTGTTCTTTTAATTCTTCTTCCCTTTCCACTAGGGAATCTATAACTGTTTGAATATGCTCTGTAAGGTCTACGCCCAGTTCATCAGCCCCTCTTTTAATCTGCTCTCTATCTACAGCCTTTGCAAATGCCTTATCCTTAAGCTTCTTTTTAACTGATTTTACCTTAAGCCCCTCGAATCTATTGGGTCTTACAAGTACACAGGCTATGACAAAACCAGAAAGTTCATCAACAGCATATAACGTTTTTGCCATCAGGGTTTCCCTAGGCGTATTTGTGTGGTCACCATGACCCTTGACAGCCATTAAAAAGTCTTCGGGATAGCCCAGCTCCCTTAATATCTCTACTCCTATAAGGGGATGCTCTTCGGGATGCTTTTCAAAATCAATGTCGTGTAAAAGTCCACAGGAGGCCCAAGTCTCTACATCTTCACCGAACTTCTTAGCATAACCTATCATAGAGGCTTCAACGGCTAGGCAATGCTTTATTAGGCTGTGGGACCCTACATATTCTTTAAGCAGCTTAAAGGCTTTATCTCTCTTTATTTCCACTGTAATCCTCCCATCCTTTAAATATAAGTTGCAAAATTTCCTCTTTTATCTTATTTTTCTACTTAATAATCCATTTTCCTCTAATTAGTTTTAAAATTTTTTTTAAAAATAAACACCCACAATATAAAACTATCATTATGGGTGTTTAGCCATTTGTAAAAATGGCATACTATCTATTATTTAATTATTCCCTAAAGTTGCCTATTTATGTTAAGCCTGAAATTATAAAGGCAAAGGATTGAATCCAGAGTAAATCAATATAGAAACAAATATTGCTACAGCTATACCATAAATAAAGGTAGGTATGGAGTTTTGCCTGATTATCTTACCCTCTGAACCCATAGCTCCAACTGTAGCACAGGCTGCTACTACGTTATTTACACAAATCATATTACCAACTGCCCCTCCTATAACCTGTAGGGCAACTATTAATACTTCAGGCATCTCTAGAATAGATGCTGTTTCAAAATGCAAGGATGAGAATAATATGTTTGATACCGTATTTGAACCCGACATAAATGCACCAAGTACACCTATGAAGGGAGCGAAGAATGGATATGTTACCCCTGAAATCCTTGCGGCAGCCTTAGCCATTTCAGTTAACATACTCTCTACTCCGGCTCCATTTACCCCTGAGTTCAACATCAATTGAACCATTGCAATACCTGCAAACAATGCAATTGCGGCACCGGTAATCTGCTTAAAGGATGTTTTCCATGCTGTCTTAACTTCCTTAGAGTTCATTCCATGTATAAAATGGGTTAAAAGTGCTACCAGTATAAACGGAATTGTACCAGGCAAATATGCCCATTTCAGTCCATAGTTTAAATTTTCCATACCCATAACATTTCTAATGGTAATAACTTGGGAGGAAAGTAAGGATTTTAACCCTAGAGCCGGAATCCTAGTTACTACTAGAATAAGTGCTATTAATACATAGGGAGTCCAGGCCTTTATCAATGACATTTTTGCTGCTCCAACATCACCCATATCTACAGTGGACTTCCAATCCTCAGACCATTCACTGATATCGGGGAAATCCCAATTATCTTTTGGTATTAGGAACCCTCTCTTAGCTGCAAAGACAACTATTGCTAGGCCTATAAATGCACCAACTAAAGAAGGTAATTCAGGTCCGAATACAGTAGCTATTAGTACGTAGGGTACAACAAATGCGGCTCCGGCGAATAATGCAAAGGGAGCTGCCCTTAGACCCGGTTTAATAGATCTTTCTTTACCAAAGAATTTAGTCATCATACATATACCTAGGAGCGGTATAAAGACTCCTACTATTGAATGGGTAATTGCAACCCATTGTGTTAAGCTCATCTTAAATGCTTCTGGGTCTGCACCTACCGCAGCTAAGTTACTGGATATGGTACTCATTGTCCCAAATATGGGCGTTCCAACGGCACCAAAGGAAACCGATGTACTATCGTATATAAGAGCAACCATCGCAGCAGCCAAGGGAGGAAAACCAAGTCCCACAAGCAATGGACCTGCTAGGGCTGCTGGTGTTCCAAAACCGGCAGCACCCTCAATAAATGAACCAAACATCCAACCAATAATTACTGCTTGAATTCTTCTATCCTTGGTAATGCCGCTAAATCCACTATTTATCGTGGCCATGGCCCCCGATTGTTTTAATGTGTTCATCAATAAAATAGCACCAAAGATTATTATAAGTACATCAAAGGCCTTTAGTACTCCAAAGACTGAATAAGACATTACATAATGAAAATCCATCCTCCAGATTCCAAGGGCTACTGCTGCTGCCAAAGCCCAGGCAATAGGTAATGCCTTTTTCGCTGACCAGTTAAATCCCACCATTAATATAATAGTTACCAATATTGGTAAAAAAGCCATAAATGCATACACAAATAACGCCTCCCAAACTTAGTTTTGAACTCTTGGAACATAATCTCTGTTACATGTCTTGCTAAGTTTATAGGAATATTTTATTCAAAATATTCTGAATTTTCTGTATTTTAAAAGCACATCTCTCGGCATTCTGTTTGATAATTACCATTGTTTTAAAAATAACAATGTACCTACTTTTTTCTATAAATTAATTATACTAAAAAGGTCCAACATTTTTATGCAGTAAAATTTTCCAAAGTCATAACTTAATATATTATGATAGCTATTTATTGTAGAGTATCCCAAGGAGTTAATTTAACCCGTTGTGCTAGTTCCTCTAGCCGTATTTCCTATTCGTTCATATATAAACCTTTTTTTCTATAGTTTTATAGGTCAAAACAGGTTTATAAAACTCACTTAGGATAAAATAGCATAACTCCCTAAGCCACCTAAAAATTTTAATGTATGATTTACTAGCACAAGAGGTTAATTTAGATATTTCTAACATACCTAATATAGAAACCTAAATAAAATTGTTAATCTATAGCCATGAAAGATTCCTAGGAATATAGCCTATTTTCATATTTATAAATTAAGCTTCTCCTATGGGAACTCTACATCATAATGATTCAAGGTCTAGATAGGGGACTATGTTAGAGATAGCCCTTATCTAGAGGGATGAGGCTGTTAACAAATTCCCATTTTCTGCATAACCTAAGCTTGAAAATTTGTTAAAGCCTATTATCCCGTCAACAATCTAAGCCCTTTATCTAAAGGTTTGTTAACCATTGAATTTTTAACAGACTTTACCGGGATTTAAAATTCCTTTAGGGTCAAATGCAAGCTTTATATTCTTTAAGATCCACATTCCTCTATCTCCTATGGACTCTTCCAAATAAGGTTTTTTAGCATACCCTATACCATGTTCTCCCGATACCTTGCCCCCTAATTCCTTAGCCTTCGTATACATACAATCAAATACTTCATTTAGCTTCCTATGCCATTCATCTTTAGGTAGCTCATCTTTAAGGACATAGATATGGAGATTCCCATCGCCTGCATGACCAAAGCTTCTTATTCTTATATCAAATTCCTTCTGCAAATCATTAGAAAATTTTACAAATTCAGCTATTTTATTTCTTGGAACAACTACATCACATTCATCCATCTCGGTTGTAGATGCTTTTATAGCCTCAAGAAAAGCTCCCCTGGCAGACCAAATAGATTCTTGCCTTTCCTGGGTATTTGATATTAGCACATCTATTGCACCGGCATCTAGACAGATATGTGCAACCTTTTCGTATACTTGTTCTACCTCTTCCTTACTATTCCCATCGAAGGTGAGTAACAAATAGGCATCCGATGAGTTATCAGGGAATGTTTTACCTAAAAATTCCTCCGATGCAAGTATTACGTCCCTAACCATATATTCTATAGCTGTTGGGATTACCTTCGATTTAATAATTTGTGGCACTGTTTCTATTGCCATCTCTAGGTTTGGAAAAGGTATCAGTAGGCTTATTGCTTTCTTTGGTAATGGTAATAATCTCAAAACTGCCTTTGTTACAATGCCAAGGGTTCCCTCTGAACCAACGATTAAATCCTTCAAGCTATAGCCTGAACTATTCTTTACTATCTTACCTCCAACTTCCATTATTTCGCCATTTGGCAGTACTACTTCTAAGCCCCTAACAAAGTCTCTAGTAACCCCATATTTAACTGCTCTCATACCTCCTGCATTGGTATTGATATTTCCCCCTATTGTGGCACTCTTTTCCCCTGGGTCTGGTGGATAAAATAAATCATTATCCTCTAAAAATTTGGATATCTCCATGAGCAATACTCCCGATTCAACAGTTAATGTTAAATTTTCTTCATCCAGTTCCAGTATGTTATTCATTAAACTCATATCCATCATGATTCCACCATGTAGGGCAACTGCTCCCCCCACAAGGCCAGTCCCTTGCCCCCGAGGTGTAACGGGAATATTGTTTTCATATGCGTATTTCATAACCTTTGAAACTTCTTCTGTACCCTTAACTCGAACCAGTACTTCTGGAAATTTGTGAATTCCAGCAAGTTCATCGTGACTGTAGTCTTCATTTATATTTTCTCCAGTGAAAATTCTGTCTTCTCCACAAATGGAGACAAGGAAATCCAAGTCATTATTATCGATTTTCTTAAAGCTCATATTTTTCCCCCCTTTAATTTGTAGAAGCATAGGCCATATCTTCTACATTTACTTTATTAGCTTTAATTTTTTCTATAAGCCTTGGAATAACTTCATAAACGTCCCCTATTATTCCATAGTGGGCTACACCAAATATGGATGCCTTCTCATCCTTGTCTATAGCTACAATACACTCAGAATTGTTCATCCCTGCAACAAATTGAATGGCCCCCGACACTCCACAAGTTATTATTAGCTTTGGCTTTACGGTTCTACCACTAAGTCCAATTTGTTTTCTTGGGTCGGCCCATCCTGCCTCAATTAAAGGTCTTGTGGTTGCAACATGGGCTCCAAGTAAATCTGCCAATTCGTAAATCATTGACAGGTCATCTTCCTTTTGAATTGCTCTACCAGCAACAATGATTACTTCTGCATCTTCTATACTTTCTTCCCTTTCCTTCTTCTTTATATCCAATACCTCAATCTTAGATACAAGCTTCTCACTTTCTACGGTACAATAGGTTATTTGTCCATGAATTTCTTCACTTCTCTCTGGAGCAGAGAATATCTTATATCTTACTGTGGCAAACTGAGGTCTATGGTTTGGTGTATGGATATGGGCCATTATGTTTCCACCAAAGGCGGGCCTTATTTGGTCTAAATCCGTATTTTCCTGAACATCTAATATGGTACAGTCAGCAGTCAAACCTGTCCTAAATCTAGCTGCTGCCCTGGGTGCCAGAGACCTTCCTATGGTAGTTCCTCCAACTAATACGATGCTAGGCATGATATTATTAATAAAGTCTTCAAATACTGCGGTATAGGGCTCTATTCTAAAATCCTTTAGCTCCTCTTGGTCGTATACAAATATTTCGTCTACACCATAGTGTAATATTTCCTTAGCCCTATCCTTAATGTCATGACCCATAAACAAAGCATAGACTGGGTAATTTATTTTAGCTGCAAGTTCCTTAGCTTTACCTATAAGCTCCATGGTTACAGGATGAATATCTCCCTCTAGATGATCAACATATACTGCTATACCCCTCCACTTATCCTTGTCTATAGCCTCAACCTGTTCTTCTACAAGTTCAAAGACTCCTTCTGGACCCTGCTTTATACATATATTACACATCTTACAGGCTGCGTTAATAGTCAAGTAATTATTAACGTATTCTATGGCTGCAAATGGACATAATTTTATAAGTTCTTGTGGATTTATAACCTTTTTTTGGTTAATTACTATTTTTGCCATATTACCCCTCCTATAGGAATTTTAATTCCCCTAATTTATCTACTAATCTCTCTGATAGTTCCTCCCCAGAACCCTTCCAAATCTCTTGGTCCGTATTTGCTTCTGGTGGAAATATTCTTTTTACTTGAGTTGGAGATCCATCTAATCCATATTTCATCTCATCATGATCATCTAAATCCTTCAAACTATAGAAGGGTATTTCTCTATCCTTAGTAGCTATTTTTCTTTTAAAGGACGGCAGCCTTGGTTGATAGATACCTTTCTCAACTGTAATCAGACATGGTAGTTTAACATCTACAATTTCAATTGTATGGGGCATATCCATTTCTAAAACAATGGAGTCTTCCTTTATCTCCAATATCTTTTTAACATTGGCAACATGAGGTATATCCAAAAATTCTGCAATTTCAGGACCTACTTGGGCAGTATCTCCATCGGTTGTCATCTTTCCACATATTATTAAATCAGGGTTTCCTAGCTTCTTAATGCCCTGGGATAATGTATATGCTGTAGCGAGGACATCAGCTCCTGCAAATTTCATATCGGTGAAAAGTGCTCCCCTATCTGCACCCATCATATAGGCTTCTCCTATTATTTCAGCGGCCTGGGGTGGTCCCATGCTAAGTACTGTAACTTCACCCTTTTTTTCTTCTTTAATCTTAATAGCTGTTTCAACTGCATAAAGGTCATAGGGGTTCATCTTTGAATCTATTCCATCCCTCTTTAATACACCAGTCTTTTCATCGACTTCAACTTCAGTAGTACCTGGTACCTGTTTAATACAGACAAATATGTCCATACAATTCCCTCCTTTGGTATTATGGTCTTACCACTTGTGTTAGAAATTTTTTCCTATTTAATAAAAGTAGGAACTTAAGGGCTATTTAAGCCCTTTATTTTGCTTCAATTTTCCTTTTAAAAATCTCCTACAATAACTGAAACTCCATCAGGTATAACAGCTATTTTGGCATCTCTTCCTTCCATGTCAAATGCCATATCTAAGGCTTCCTGTAGGGTGTATGCATGTTTCATATGCATAGATGTAATCATTTGAGGGTCACACATATCAGTGACCAATATTACTGTGTATTTATCCAGTATCCTAGCTAAAATCTGAAACTCCCATTGGTCGGGCAAGGTTTCATTTCTAGGAATTTCAAGGACTTTTTCGATTACTTCCCTTGGACAACAGGCATTTGCCATATTAGAGTAAAAGGATTCTCCTCCATGACCATCATTACATGCAGAGGCAATTATTATTGTGCCCCCTTCCCTACATGCAGCTTCAGCGGCTGTCATTCCCTTAACGGATTGATAAATGTTTTGGTCCAGGGGATAACCGCCATTAGAAGTAATAACAATGTCTGCATTTACATTTTTAACCTTGGAAAGTTCTAATACAAACTCACATCCAGCTCTATGGGCCTTGGAGCTGTGTCCTGCAAATGCACTTATTATATCTTTTTCAGCATTTATTACTACATTTAGTATGAAAGCAAGATTAGCTTTTTCAGCACCATATAACATATCAACGTGAATTGGATTATTATCTATAATACCTGTTCTTGCATATTCACTGGCAATAAATTCTGAACAATGATTGGCCAAAACCGTTTCTGTTCCTGCAACCCCTGGAAGTACACTTTTTCTTCCTCCAGAGAATCCAGCAAAGAAATGGGGCTCAATAAAACCTTCAGCTATAAGAAGTTCTGTTTCCATTGCCAATTTGTTAAGCCATAGCTCTCCACCAGAGGGCAGTATTCCCACTTTCACAAGACTATCCTCGTCCCTTGAGTCATGTATTATCATCTTCTCGTTTTCAACTATTTCTTCTCCAAATTTATCTATTAGCTCTTCTCGAGTTGTAGCCCTATGAAAACCTGTGGCAATCAGTATCTTTATGTCAATATCAGGATTTGACCTCCTAATATATTTAAGTAATATGGGCATGGTTATTTTACTAGGTACAGGCCTAGTATGGTCACTGGTTATAATTACCATATTTGTCTTGTTTTTTACTAACTCTTCAAGGCTTGGGCTTCCAATAGGATTATCCAAAGCTTCGCAAACGATTTCCTCTTGGGCAACCTCGGGCTTGAATTCGTTTACCTTAGATTCAAAGACACCTATTAAATTTTTCTTAGGAATTTCTATCTCAAGATGGGTCCTTGAGTATGGAATTTTCACTTTTTCAAACAACACTTAATTTACCCCCTTTTACAAGATATTGGTATTATGGTATTACCAATAGAATAAAAATTTATTGATATTGATTGCTTTGACCCTTATTGAGATTTTTTCTTAAAAATGACCTATGATAAAACTTTTATCTATTTTTTATAATTTAATTATAAGCATTAAAAGTCAGGGCTAAGTATGGTTTTTTCTAGGAATTTAGACAAAATTCATCTCAAATCTAAGGTTTTCGATGAGCATAATTTCAATTTTTTTACAATAATAGCGACATTTGTCGAGGTACTACCACCTTACCATTATGATATTATACTTTTCTGAAAATTACAATAATTGTTTTTATTTTAACAAAAAATTTCACCCTTATACAGTGGAATAACCTTTTCCAACATATAAGGGTAATTCTTAGATGTATCATTTATTTACCATATGTTCAACAATAAGCTCAAGGTGATTTCTCATAGCCCTGGCGGCTTTATCGGAATCTCCCTCTATAATAGCATTACAAATTTCTTCATGCTGCATGATAAGCAATTCATTATCGTCAATATCTTCTAATATCTTTTCCCTTGCATAAATTATAAAGGATTCCATAAGCATTGAAATACCATTTAAAAGGTTTACTACGAAGTAGTTTCCAGTAATTTTTGCAATTCTATAATGGAGCTCCTTATCTACCTTTGCCCTAATTTTTTCATTTGTTGCCTCCTTCATCCTACTCAACAATTCCTTTAATTCCTCTTTATCCTTTTTATTAACTCGCTTTGCAGCTAAATATGCAGCTTCTATCTCAACAATCATCCTCAGCTCAAGTATGTCTTCAGGGTTTTCCCTATTGAGCATGAACATTACAGATAGTGGTTCAAAAAACCTTCCTTCTATTTTTTCCCTTATGAAATTCCCCTCACCCTGTTTACTCTCTATAAGACCTATTATTTCTAACGCCCTCATGGCTTCTCTAATTGAAGTTCTACTTACTTGAAGCTGTTCTGCTAACTCCCTTTCCGAAGGCAATTTATCTCCCTTTTTTAGGGTTCCTTCCATTATCATCTCCTGTATCTGATCTATAACATATTCATATACCTTTTTACTTTTTATAGGCGAAAACATAGATTTTACCTCACTTTTATAAATAGTCTAATAATACTATATTGCTATATTGCCCTATATAAAATTATATATCTATTTTTTATCAAAATCAAAGTAAAATCCTCAATTATATATCATAAGTAAAGAAACTAATAAGTTCGTGGGAATTCTTATGATATTTGCTAAAATCAAATAGACCTCATTTTTTTATTACACACTGCCTCCTCTTGGCTTCAGCACTCCTCGAACTTTAGATTTTAGTGTAGCCTATCATCTTTTATTCTTCTATTCTTTCCTTTAAGAAATCTCTTCTTCCTAGAATATCTTCAAATATCTTATATATAGATATATATATGATTGATTCACAGACATAAAATAAACCTTCTCACATATAACTAAATTGAACCCTATTTATTGCTATATAAATATAGATGTGTGACATACAAACTTAACAAACGAAAGCAGACTCTGAGGTTTCCTTTAGAGCGATTTTTATAAATCTGTTTTACCTTCTATTATCTATCTAAAAACAGATTTATAGCATGAGCCTAAAGGATTCTCAGTGGCTGCGAAAGTAAGTTAACACTCTCAATCACACATCTATATCTGAAAGGAGGTTTGTATGGAACTTAATAAGCTACTCCTTAAAAAGCTTAACAACTTATTCTCTTTACCTATACATCCTTTCAATTTGCAAAATCAAGGTAAAATAAGTTATGCTCAATGGCAATTTGAAAGAGGTTTCGAAACTATCAAATATTATTCAGCTTATGTAGCATTTGATGAAATGTTTGTTAAAAAAAAAGTATTAGATGTAGGCTGTGGAGCAGCTGGGAAATCCATATATTTTGCTAAACAAGGAGCAAAAATAGTTTATGGCATAGACCCAATAGCAACCTATAAAAAACAAGCGGAACTATTGACAAAAAAAATGAATTTACAAGATAATTTTCGATTTGTAATAGGTAGTGCTACTAGCATGCCTTTTGACAATAGCTATTTTGATACAATAATTTTAAACGATTCTATGGAACATGTAGATAAGCCGGAAAAAGTACTGTATGAATGTTATAGAGTATTAAAAAAGAATGGAATGATCTACATAAACTTTCCTCCATACAAGCATCCATTTGGAGCTCATTTATCAGATGCTATAGGTATACCATGGGTTCATTTGTTTTTCTCTGAAAAAGTATTAATTGAAACATATAAAGATTTAATTAAATCGCTACCAGATGCTAAAGAACGAGCTAAACTCCGCATAGGTATAGATAAAGATGGAAATGAATATCTTTCATATATAAATAAAATGACCATAAAAAAGTTTGAAAAAATTATAACGAACTCTAAGTTTAATAGAGTATATTATGAAATAATTCCCTTAAGAAAAGTAATAGCACCTATTTTGAAAATACCAATTTTAAAAGAATATCTTACTAAAATGGTTGTATTTATTGGTAAAAAATAATATACATCGATTTAAAGGTAGCTTTTTACAATATAAAAAACTCCTATGACAATTTAATTTTGCCATAGGAGTTCACTACTTCACTTTTATATCTAAACCGTCTTAATTATTTCTAATACTAGTCTAGCACTGTCTACAAGGTCCTTGATTGCTATATGCTCCTCTAGTGTATGGGGTTTTCTTTCGCCTATGCCAAGGTTTAAACTCTTTATACCATTGGCATTTAATATATTTGTATCACTTCCACCGCCAGTTGAATCTGTAAAGCCCTTAATTCCAATATTATCACATGCTTTCTTTACAATCTTAACGATTTCCTCATTTTCATCTATGGTAAAGGCATTATAGGCTCTAGATGTCTCTACTTCTACCTCGGCTCCAAATTCCTCAGCGGCTTGTTTAAAACATTCTACCATATGGGCTGTCTGCTTATCTAGTTTTTCATCCTGAAGACTCCTTGCCTCTGCCTTTATATCTACCTCGGGGCAAACAATGTTGGTTGCACTACCACCCTTTATTATACCTATATTAGCAGTTGTATCCTCATCTATTCTTAAGAGGTTCATTCTATTTATAGCCGATGCCGCAACTTGAATGGCACTTATGCCTTCCTCTGGACAAACTCCTGCATGGGATGGCTTTCCTTTTATCTTGACATCTATTTTGTCCTGGGCCGGTGCCTGTACTATTATTTGCCCTGGGTCTCCACCGCTATCTAGGACGAAGGCAAGCTTTGATTTTATCTTTGAGTAATCAAGGTTTTTGGAACCGTTAAGGCCCCCTTCCTCTGCTATGGTAAATACTACTTCTATGTCTCCATGGGGAATGTTTTCTTCAGAAATAACTCTTAAAGCCTCTATAATTGCAGCTATACCAGCCTTGTTATCTGCCCCTAGAATAGTAGTTCCATCACTATAGATAACATCATCCTTTATAATTGGCTTTATTCCTTCACCGGGGGTTACGGTATCCATATGGCTGCAAAGTATAATAGACTCTACGTCTTTATCTCCCTTAAGGGTAGCAATTATGTTGTTTGCATCGGACCCTATTTTTTCACCTGCATTATCAACTGTAACTTTTAATCCAAGCTCTTCAAGTTTCTTCCTTATGAATTTTGCAAAATTACCTTCTTTCCTTGTAAGGCTGTCGATTTGCACGTAATCCATAAATTCTTTCACTATTCTATCTCGATTAACCATTATAAAACCTCCAAAATATTTTTTCTTGAATGTATAGCTTTATTATACTATACCCCTATAGAAAATTTAGTTTTTAAATCCTATTTTAATTTTGCCGCCTTATTACATCTTTTATTTCCAATACATCCTCTGGCTTTATCTGTGGAAAGTTAACCTCTCTATTGTATTCACCATAGTTTAATTCCCCTTGCATATTAGTCACCGCTTCTATACTAATGCTTGATAAGTCTAGGTTCTTATTTTCCTCAGTCATAGCTTCTATAATCTCAATTAGTCCATCCATATTTACATAAAGTTTTTGTGACATCCATATTTTTTCATATTTCATGTTATCTTTATTAATATAAAATTTATTTTTAGTTTCTACAGACATTTTTTCAGTCATAGACTCTATTGCCTGTTTTACCTTTTCTTCCAGTTCAATATCATAATCTCCATTTAAGTGCCTCATCTCTGCTCCCTTTTCAAATGCCTTATTTACAATATTTTGACTATATTCTCGAATAAACTTTTTATAGGTATCTTTATCAATATTTATATGTAAAATATAATATTCCTTATTACCTATTTTTTCATCCTCCCCATAAAAAGCATAGTTTTTAAAAAACTCAATCTGACTTTTGGAAATCATAGACATACCTTGGGGATTGCTACTTTCTAAATACTGTAGTTGACTAGCTGCTGAACTCATATCCCTTTTAATCCATTTCTCTCCAGATAGACTAAACCTTTGATAGACTGTATATTTATCTGTAAATACCTCAATTTCGTTTTCAAAGTCTATTTCAGCGCCATCTGACTTATTCACTTTTAACACATAACTTCTATTGGGATTTTCTACTTGAGCTTTTATATTTATATCCATATACCTATCTTGATTTATTAGCTGCTCATTAAGCTTCTCCTCATCGGGCAGCCCTTGAACATTCATTTTTGTATGCATCTTGAAATTTCCATGGGTCCTGTAGGTCTTTAGCTTTTTAAGGTTGCTATGAGCCAATTCAAGCATCTCTCCAGCCAACAAGCCTTCCCTATAAAAAAGGTTTTTACGGGCTTTTTTAGCATCTATAATCATGGCCTCACACATTTCTTCAGTTAAAGACTTTAAAGGATAAAATGCCCTTTCTGACCTAATCATACTATTCTTTAAGGCATATGCAATATAGGGCTTCGATGAACTCTTAATGCTATACCTATCTGAGAAGGAAATTTGTTTATCTATAGCTTCTTGACTCATATTATTAACCATGGACCTTTTTCCAAAGGCCTTAACAAGAATCACAACAGCTTCTTCCTTAGTTATTACCTCATTCCCATCAAGCTTTTCATCCTCTGTAATGATACCTTCTTTATATGCAGCCTCTATAAAGGGTTGAAAGCTAGACTTAGTTGTTATAACTTCTACCTTAGCTGCCTCCAATACTTTTTTAATAAATTGTCCTTTAGTAATCTCTGTACTTTGCCCAAAGGATATTACAGGAATAATAATAATCATTATCATAGCTAATATAATTATAACCTTTTTTCTCACCTTTTATCTCCTCCCAAACAATCAATTTTAACCTATAAATTCAATTATAAATACTAAGGATTCTACTCTATACATTTAAAAATTATATCATCATAAACCGAAAAAAGAAACCTTTTCACACCTTAATATTTCCATATGGGATTATTTTGTATAGTTTTTTTATATTTAACAAAAAATAGACTGGAGGAAAATAATTTAACCTCTTGTGCTAGTAAATTATAAATTAAGAAATATCATCACTCCCGGCCAGTGGAACTAACTCAACGGGTTAATTTAAAAACTTTTCAATGGAGGATAAATTATGCATATTATATATCATGATATAGGAGGCAGCCACTCTTCTGTAGTTGCTTCATACATACATCTAAATAAGCTCCCTACCGATAGGATACCTTCACCTAAGGAAATAATAGATGTTCCCATGTTTGACAGGCTTGAAAGGGATCAAATAGGAAGGTTAATTTTTCATGGAGTAGATGAGTATGGAAACAAGGTCTATACTTTAAGCAGATTAAATTATGAGCACCCTATGTTAAATGCCATAAAGTCCATACCGGAAATGGTAGGATTAGATGAAAAGGAAGTAGTCTTCGTTAATACTACACCTTCTGTTAACTTTCTTATGCAGCTAGGAGGGGGAAGTTCAAGAAAATTGAAAATGGTTACCTTTGGAAGACCCATAGTTGCCTATGGAACAACAAAGGCCTATGGTGATATTGTAGATATTGTAAATAAGACAAAATTAAAAATAGCGCCTAGCTAAAGAAGGAGGCCTGACAAAATTTTTGTAGCCTCCCACCTAATATTACAATCTATAGCTTCTTCTGTGACCTATTTTGTATAGTTTAGTAAGGTCTTTACAATCTTTTTGACCTTATCCTTATTAAGACATTCTTCAGGTTCTTGATTGAGTAAACAATCTAGGGCATGTTCTTCAACTATAATCATACCTACCTTATGGATTGAGGACTTTATTGCAGATATTTGAATTAAAATATCTTCACAGTTTTTACCACTCTCAACCATCTTTTCAATACCCGATATATGTCCTTTAAGGGTTTTTAATCTACTTAAAATATCGTTTTTAGAGTCTTCATTTGCCATATTTACCAGCCCCTCCTTAATTAGTTTAGGAATTTTTATAGGTATGAATTAGAGTCCCCATAGAAAAATTCAATTTATAAAAAAATTATACCATAGATATAAAGGGTAGAAAATATTTCCACCCTTTTCATTATAAAGATTTTTATGAATATTCAATTACAGTAATGCTACTTTAAGGATTATTTAATCATTAATTACTTCTTAAACTATTTCATATGGATAGGCAGTTATTCCACCCTCTAAAACCTTAACATTTTTAAAGCCCATTTCTTTAAGCTTTAAATATGAGAGATATGCATTTTTACCTATCTTGCATAGGATAACTGTCTCTTTATCTCTATCTAGTTCCTTTCCCCTCATATATAGGTCTTCTGAGAAAATATTTACTGAATTGGGTATGGAGGATATCCTATGGGAGGCTTCATCTCTAATGTCTAAAATAACTACTTCGTCTTTTCTATTTTTAAGCTCAAGGGGAGAAATGGTTTCTACCTTTCCCTTCAACTTGTTTATAATTACATTTGCAGCTAAAATCGTTGTCGACATAGCCATTGAAAATGGTGGTGCATAGGCTAAGTCAAGCTTTTCTAAGTCTTCAACCTTAGCCCCTAGGGTTATAGCAGTTGCTATGACATCTATTGGCTTATCAACTACACCTTCCCCTATTACCTGGGCACCTAATACCCTATGGCTATCCCTATCGGCAATGAGCTTGGTAAGAATCATTCTATATCCAGGATAATAGTGGGCCCTATCATTACCGGGAACTAAAACGCTAATGGGATTATATCCTTCCTTTATTGCCGCAGCTTCAGATAAGCCCGTTTTTCCAGCATTTAATCCAAATAATTTCACTATAGTAGTTCCCAATACTCCCTTTAATGAATCCTTTTCCTTTAAATCATTTATATTAATTCCTGCTATTCTACCCATTTTATTAGCCGTTGAACCCATTGGATACCAAGCGGGTTTACCTGTAATAAGGTTAATGCTCTCGGCACAATCCCCCACGGCATAAATATCTGAAATATTTGTCTCCATATTTTCATTTACCTTAATGGCCCCAGTTACACCTATATCTACTCCTATATCTTTTGCCAGCTCTACGTTCGGCTTAACTCCAACGGACATAATCACTAGGTCAGCTTCTAGCTCCCTCTTATCTGTGACAACTCCTTCTACCTCGGCAGTTCCTTTGATACCTACTGCCCTTTCAGATGTTAATATATTAACTCCCTTTTCTCTCATATAATTTTGAGCATATAAAGCTATTTCCTCATCAAAGCCGGGTAATATATGGGGTGCAAGTTCTATCAATGTTACTTCAATACCTTTTTCAAATAGATTTTCTGCCGTCTCCAAGCCTATAAATCCACCACCAATTACAACCCCCTTCTTTATCTTGCCGCTTTCCACTAATTCTCTAATAGCAAGGGCATCTTCAACCTTTCTCAGTGAAAATACTCCATCAAGCTCTCTACCTTCAATGGGGGGAATAAAGGGAGAGGCTCCCGTTGCCAATACTAATTTGTCATAGTGAAAGTCCTTCGTTTCTCCTGTTGTTAGAACCTTTACCTTTACTGTTTTCTCTTCCCTATTGATTTCTATTGCTTCATGCTTTATAAATACATCTACACCGGTTATTAATTTAAAATCCTCTGGTGTCTTTACAACTAATTCTCCCTTGTCTTCAATTACCCCACCAACATAGTAAGGTAAACCACATCCCGCATAGGAGATATATTCATCCCTCGTAATTATTGTTACATCTAAGTTAGAATTTTCCCTTTTAAGTTTTGCCGCAGTCTTTGTTCCCCCTGCAACACCACCTATTATTAAAATTTTTTGCTCTTTCATTTTCTTCACTCCTTTTATTAGGTTTAGCTAACTATTTATTAATCTAAATTAAACTATTGTGCTAATTTTTAAGATCAAGAATTTCAATTTTTTCTACCCCCTACAGGTAAGGGGGTGTTGATATTATATTACTACTTTCCTTAATAAATTGTCAAGAAAAAATAGGATTTTTTGTAAAAATCTTATAATGCAGTGTAACAAACTAAAAGGCTGATTTATACATATCAAAAAATCACGAAACACTGATATTTTTAATATATAAATTCAAGTTCGACATGTTGCACTATAGCTAGGATGAATTTCAAAATCTAAATTTTTTCTCCCTCTTTACATTTATACCATCATTAGATACATTCAAACCAATTAAGCAAATTGTATAACTAGCATTTTTAAAAACTTATTATATAGGGTTAAAATCATAAGAGCCATACCACTGAAATATCCTCTATTCTAAATGTTTAAATTAAAGATGATATTCCCATATGCAACTTTGTAGGGAGTAAATTATGTAATTTCCTCAATTATGTAAATTCCTTCGTCCCCTAAATTAAAAGTAATAAAATATTCTAGCTTCAAATATATTAGTAATAGAATATAAGGATGATATGGATATTTACAATTCTATATACCTTGAGGAAAAGTCCATAGAACCATCTTATTCTCCCTAAATTAGGTATTGAAATGTTAAATTCTATATCTATTAATGAGAGGTGATACGATGTTGAGGGTCGTAGTAATAAAGAGAAGACATCTATACATAGCACTTATAACTTTAATAGTTATAATAATTGGCATTATGTTACTAGTATTTATGCCAAAATCAGATGAAACTTTTTCAGAAACATTAAAATATGCATATAGAAAAATTACACCGCAGCAAGCCAAGGTACTAATATCTAATAACGATGATTTAACTGTTTTAGATGTAAGAGATGAAAGGGATTTTCTAGATGGCCATATGCCTAATGCAGTTTTGATGCCCTATAAATTAGCTAGAAAAAATTATGAAAGCTTACTAGATAAGAAAAAAAAATACTTGGTCTATTGTTATAATGGCAAAAAAAGTGAAAAGCTAGCTAAGACTCTGGGAGGTAAGGGCTTTTCTAGAGTCTATGTTCTTGCTGGTGGAATGGAAAAATGGGGTTATGAATTGGAAAGGTAAGGACAAGGTTGTGAAAGGTGGAATAGAGTTTTCTACTTAAGCCTACCAAGTACGGCCTTTACCAAGGGAATTTACTTACATACTCAGGTTTTAAATCATTTTACTTTATGTGAAAAATTTTAACTACATGTAGAAGCACACCTAAGCATTAGGTGTGCTTTTATAGCCCACAACTACCTAATATACTGGAGGAACTGTAGGCTTCATTGGAAATACAACGTTACCTGTCTTTGAATCTATATGAAGCAACCAGTATCCGTAATCTCCAGCTTCAGGTTTTTTATCTTCAAGGGGATGCCAGCACACAAAACCTGTCATACCTTGGAATGGTTGGTCTCTATACATATATCTACCGGGTACTCCGTAAACATAATGCTTAGGCTCCCTATCTTTATCATATACTACTCCAAATATATAGTGTCCATATTTATTCATTAGATTTTGGCAATTATTCATATAGTAAATATATGGGTTATAGCAATAAATACTTAATACATAGCCAAAGAACGGTAAAAATCCTCTATACATGCTCTGTCTATCATAGGGTATTTTCCACCATGTATAACCATTGGTATTTTTCTCGAATGGTTGAACTTTTTCATGATACTTCAGTATGTCCTTTACATATTTATAAACCATTTTATGATACTTTTTATAGTGTACATCTGTTGTTTGTATGCGGCTATACCTGGTATTCCCTTTTTGGCCCTTGCCTTTCTTTTCTTCTATTACTTTTTCCTCTTTTTCTTGCTTTACATTTTCCTTTTTATATATGGCCTTCTTATTTATATTTATCTGTGGCTTTATCTTTTCTTGCTCTACATTTTCTTCTTCCTTTATATTTTCTTGTTTTTCCTGTTTCTTTTCTTTATATATGTTTTTCTTTTTATATGATGCTTTCTTCTCTTCACTTACCTTTTCCTTCTTATGGGGCTCTTTCTTATCTGCTTCTATGTTTTCATTTACAGACTCCTCTTTTTCTTGCTTCATTTTTTTATTATCATATTTCTCTAGGGAATCTATACACTCATAGTAGTCCTTTCCTTTATCTTTGTAATCGCTCTTATCAGACTCTTTCTCTTCTTCCTTCTCTATCTTTTCCTTTTTATCCTCTTCTTCCTTAGTATCTTTATACAGCTCCTTTGAGCTCTTCTCTATAGCATCTATAATCTCCTCATATTTCTCTTTATACTGTGCATCTAGATCCTCATCTACTTTCTTGTCTTCATAAACTATTACATCTTTCCAGTTTGCTTTTTCCTTATCCATGTATCCTACCAATGGGCCATAAATTTCCATATCCCGTGAGGAACGTTCAATAGGCCGAGCTATCACCGCTACCACATTGAAATCTTCAATGGTCCTATTACTTCCCTCAACATTATCGGGGTTAAACTTTACTTTTATTTCTCCCTTACCCCTTTCGTCTATCATAAATGCACCGGTATCTACATATAAACCCTCTTTTCCTTTAGTACTTATTAAATAATTTCTATAAATGTAATTTGCATCCTTAAAGTACTTTAAGTCCTGAACATAAACATTTAACAAGCCCTTTCCATTTCTAACTTCAATTTTTGCATAACCTTTGGGAACCCGTTTATTCGTTTTCTCGAAACCGCTATCCTCATTTTCTAGTATTATGAAATATCTTTTGTACCTTCTATCGCTAACCATTAATAGCCCCCCTTCAATAACCCATTTAATACTAATATATGTATTTTAAACGAAATAGTTCACTACTAAATCTAAAAAACTTGTATAAATAATGAATTTTAATAAAAAAATCAATAATATCAACCCTTTAAGAGTCCCTTAGACAATCTAAAAAAATGAGAACAATCCTTTGAGTCCAATAGGATAATGCTTATCCCTATCTTTTATTTCATAGAAGGTTTACCTTTTTATGTCTATTTTATTTAAGTTTCTCAGCTTACTTGGGGTAATACCAGCAAATCTGCAACTAAAGGCAAAATAGATTTTTAAAATATGAAATCTGCTTTGTTTTTTTTATGTTGTAGACCTAAACCAGGGGTACAGTGTTCACCCATGCAAAACAGTGCTATCTTACAAATTTTGTAAGATAGCACTGTTAATAGAATCGAAAATACTATATTTATATTTGATCACATATCTAATGAAGATGTCCAAGGTGTTCCAAACTTTCTAGATTGCTTAGAGTAGTAAATTTCAAGAAATCACTTCCAAAATCTGTCTTAGCCTATGATAATGTTAAAAAGTTGGAGAGACCCCTGTAAGGTTTAATGATTCTTTACTCTAGTTTGTATAATTGTCTAAAGACCTTGTTTTGGCAGATTAAAATAAGTGGTAATATGCCAGGACCCTTAGTAGGACTGGTATATTATAAAGTATATAGAGTATTTTGCTCATATTTATTCAAATCAATCAATTCTTTTAAATAAACACCATCTATTTTTACTTGAGCAATGAAAGTAATTAAATGATTTATATCTTTAAAATGGTGGCCTATTAGTTCACTATTTATACATAAAGCCCATCCCTCAAATGAGTTTGTTAAGGAATATAAGTTCCCATTATATTTAAATTCAATTTCTCGTCCTGCTAATAAGTCTTTTTTGAGTTGTTCAAAGGTATACATAAAATCATCCTTATTTAGATATTTATTAAATTATATTGGTGTGAGGTTAACTAAGACAACGCTCACACCAAGGAAAAGACTATGCTCTTCGCTGTTGGTACTCTATAGATGAGTGATTGAGAATGTTAACTTACTACAGCAGCCACTGAGAATCCTTTAGACTCATGCTATAAATCTGTTTTTAAGTAGATAATAGAAGGTAAAACAGATTTATAAAAGAGTCTCTGATGAAGATTTATAAGGAAGACTCTTTTGAAACACATATACGGAAATTATATATATCTATATTTTTATAAAGTCTATAATTTCCTATGTGTTATAAAAATCGCTCAAAAGGAAGCCTCAGAGTCTGCTTTCGTTTATTAAGTTTGTTAGTCACACATCTATAATTAGGGTGATAACCAGTAATTTAACAAAATACCACTTTCAAGCCACAGTCTTGAATATATAAGTATTCTAACAAAAAGAAATACTATGTATTAGTATAATCTTGAAATAACTTTTAGAGTTTTGTTTTAAAGTATTACCGAGAATTATCATTCTTGGATTAGCAGCCTTAGTTTAGGTTTATAATCAATATCCATATCGGCATCACCATTTTCATCATAATACCTTCTTTACTTTAACTCGCCCTTCTTTATAAGATTTTATCATCTACATTATCCAACCACTCTTGAATTGGCTCTATAGTAGATTTGATACATCCATCCTCAAAGGGATTTTTAAGTCTTGAGAGTTTTACTAGCTCCAAAAACGATTTACTTCCTCCGGCTTCACACAATCTTAGGTAGTCCTCCCATGCCCCTTCTCCACTTTCTCTTATCTTTATCCAAAATTGGAAGGCACAAACCTGGGCCAAGGTGTAATCTATATAATAAAATGGATTTTTGAAAATATGGCCCTGTTTAAACCAATATCCTCCCCTATTTAAGAATTCATTTTCCCCGTAATCCCTATGGGGTAAATATTTTTTCTCAATATCCCTCCATGCCCTTTTTCTTTCTTCTGGAGTAACTTCAGGATTTTCATAAACCCAATGCTGAAATTCATCGACTAAAACTCCATAGGGTATAAAAATTAGTGAACCGCTTAAATGAGAAAATTTATATTTCTCTTCATCTTCTTGAAAAAATAGGCTCATCCAGGGCCAAGCAAAGAATTCCATACTCATAGAATGTATCTCACAGGCTTCTAAGGTAGGCCATACATACTCTGGAACTTCATAGTTTCTACTCAAATAAACTTGAAAAGCGTGGCCTGCTTCATGGGTAAGCACATCCACATCCCCTGATGTTCCATTGAAGTTTGAAAATATAAAGGGAGATTTATACTTATTTATAAAGGCACAATATCCTCCCCCCGATTTTCCTTTCTTACTCACAAGGTCTAGGAGTTCATGGTCAAGCATATATGTAAAGAATTCATGGGTCTGGGAAGATAACTCTTTATACATCCTTTTACCCTTTTCTATAATCCATTCTGGCTCTCCCTGAGGATTAGCATTACCACTTAAAAACTCCAGGGGCTCATCATAGTACTTAAGGTCCTCTAGTCCCAATCTCTTTAATTGCCTTCCTTTAAGTTTCGTAACCAAGGGAACTATGTTTTCTAATACCTGCTTTCTAAAATTTCCTACCATCCTAGCATCGTAGTCGGACCGCATCAGTCGGTCATAGCCAAGCTGAATAAAGTTCTTATACCCTAGTTTTTTAGCTATTCTGTCCCTTACCTTAACTAATCCATCATATATATCATCAAAGTTTTTTTCATTTTCCCTATAGAAACTCGTCATGGCTTCATAGGCTTCTTTTCTAACCCTTCTATCCTTTGATTGAATAAATGGAGCTAATTGAGCCAAATTCCGCTCTTCTCCTTCAAACATAATTCTAGCAGAGGCAATAAGCTTGGTGTATTGACTTACTAATTTATTTTCTTCCTGGAGATAGGGAATTATTTCTGGGGAAAATGTCTTTAATTTTAATTGAGCTAATGTAAATAGTTGATTACCCCACTTCTTTTCAAGTTGATTTCTAAACCTAGACTTTACTAATGAACTATAATATTTTGATACTAAACCCTCATACATAGGCATCACTTCATCGACAAAGTCGTTTTCTTTTTCGTAAAACTCATCGGTAGTGTCTATAGTATGCCTTATGTAAACTAAAGCAGTCATACTTTCAAATTCATTTCTGAGTTCATTTATTTCTTTAATTATATTTTCCTGTTCTTCATACACATCAGTATTATCAAAGTTTTTAAGTAGTTTATTGAATTTTTCTTCAAATACTTCCATATCCGGTCTCGTGTATTTGTAATCCCTAAACTTTAACATAATAAACCTCCATATTTTTGAAATTTCATGCATAATTATCTTTATGTAATGTTTACTAAGAATATTAATTCAACTGTGAAAATTACATAGTCACCCCCTGTATATACTCAACTCCCCATTTTTTTAAATCTTCAATTACCTTAACTAACAATTCTTCAAAATATATCTAAAATCCTTCTAAATCCCATAAAGTATAGACTTCTTTACTATCTTTATCTGAATATTACAAAAGAATCACGTTCCCCGATAAAATATCATTTACCAAGAAACGTGATTCTTTAAATCTATTGCAATATTTATTATGCAGTTTCTCCCTCTGGAGCATAAGCAGGCTCTAATAATAATGATTTACCTGTCATCTCCTCGGGCTTTACTATATCCATAAGCTGAAGAAGGGTAGGAGCTATATCGGCTAGTTTTCCCTCTACTAATTCGTATTCCTTAGCAGCATTTATTAATATGAGGGGAACGGGATTTGTAGAGTGCTTTGTAATAGGATTTCCATCCTTATCTAACATTTCATCGGAATTACCATGGTCCGATGTGATTATAAGCTGTCCATCTCTTTGAATAACTGCATCTACTACTCTACCTACACATTCATCAATAACTTCTAGGGCCTTTACAGTGGCTTCAATTGAACCTGTATGGCCCACCATGTCTGGATTTGCATAGTTTATAATTATTACATCATATACGTCCTTACCCATCTCTTCTATTAGTCTATCGGTTACCTCATAGGCACTCATCTCTGGCTGCATATCATAGGTGTCAACCTTCGGGGAAGGAATCAGAGATCTGATTTCTCCTTCATTAGGCTCCTCTACTCCTCCGTTGAAGAAGAATGTTACGTGGGCATATTTTTCAGTTTCAGCAATACGAAGCTGTTTTAAACCATTTTTAGAGATATATTCTCCAAAGGTATTATTTAAAACCTGGGGAGGATAGGCTAGGTTTACATTTGGGAGGGTTGCATCATATTGTGTCATACACACATAATGTACAGGGAAGTAGCCCTTTGCCCTTTCAAATCCATCGAACTGTGGATCTACAAAGGCCCTAGTTATTTCCCTAGCTCTATCGGGTCTAAAGTTGAACATTATTACTGAATCCCTTTCAGAAACTGTAGCAGCCTCTTTGTTATTTCCAAGGACAACTGTAGGCTTTACAAATTCATCAACTACTTTATTTTCATAGGATTTTTCTACGGCTTCTATGGCAGAATTGGCCCTTTCTCCTTCACCTAAAACAATGGCATCATAGGCAAGTTTAACTCTGTCCCATCTCTTATCACGATCCATTGCATAGTATCTTCCCGATATTGTGGCAATCCTTCCTACTCCAATTTCCTCCATTTTTTCCTCTAGTTCTCTAACATACTCAATAGCACTTGAAGGAGGTACATCTCTTCCATCTAAGAAGCAGTGTACATATACCTTTGAAATACCTTGTTGTTTTGCAAGGTCAAGCAATCCATATAAATGTGTATTATGGCTGTGTACACCTCCATCGGAAAGCAATCCCCATAAATGTAAGGAAGAGCCATGCTTCTTAACCTCAGCCATAGCCTCAAGAAAGGCAGTATTTTCAAAGAAATCCCCATCCTTAATAGCCTTCGTTATACGGGTAAAATCTTGATATACTATTCTTCCAGCACCCATATTAAGATGCCCAACCTCAGAGTTTCCCATTTGACCTTCTGGAAGCCCTACATCTAGTCCACTTGCTTGAAGCTGAACGTTGGGATATTCTTTAAAATAGTTATCTAAATTTGGCATACTAGCTTCTTTTATTGCATTACCATAATCCTCACCATTTATCCCATATCCATCTAAAATCATCAATATCGTAGGTTTTTTCATCTTTGTCCTCCTTTATCTCTATTCCAATCAAATATTGTTCTTTCTAATACTATTATATTTGAATTTTAGGAATAGGGCAAATATAGTTCCTATGGGTCATTATATGTCCACGTATAATTTTATCCTTTAAATTTCAAGGATTTCAGCCCCTTTTGACTTTTTTAAACAAAATTTAACTAAAACTTTTTAAGGTTTAAGTTAATACTATTCAAAAACGAATTATTCTCAAATAGAAAAACTTAGATTAAAGATAAATCTAAGCTCAAAATACGATTCTATGATATCCTACTAATGCTGTTCGCAATTGCAGCAAATTCTTCTATGGTTAAACTTTCTCCCCTTCGCTTCGGGTCAATATGGCAGGATTTTAGAATTTTATTAATTTGGTCTTTATCTAATCCTAAATCACTAAAGGATAGTGAATTTAATAGGGTTTTTCTTCTTTTTGCAAAGGAGGCCCTGACAACATTGTGGAAAAGCTTTTTATCATCTACTTGAACCTGTGGATTATCTAAGGCTTTTAAACGAATTACTGTGGATTCTACATTTGGATTGGGAATAAATACTGTCTTAGGAACCCTAGTAACTATTTTAGGCTCACAATAGTACTGGACAGCCACAGAAAGGGAACCATAGTCCTTAGTACTTGGCTTTGCCTTCAGTCTATCGGCAACCTCCTTTTGTACCATTACTACTATATCTTTGATAGGAACCTCTTCTTCTAAAAATTTCATTATGATTGGTGTTGTAACGTAATAGGGTAGGTTTGCCACAACCTTGACTCTTTGTCCTTTAAATTTGCTTACAACCAGTTCCTTTAAGTTTATATCTAAAACATTTTTATTAATTACTTCTATATTGTCGTAGTCCTTAAGGGTTTCTTCTAATATGGGGATAAGTTTTTTATCTATTTCTATAGCTAAAACCCTACTTGCTTCCTCAGCCAAATACTGGGTAAGGGTTCCTATTCCCGGTCCAACCTCAATTATAATATCATCCTTAGTGATTTCAGCACCAGTAATTATTTTATGTATTATGTTTTCATCTATTAAAAAATTTTGCCCTAGCTTTTTAGACAATCGAAAACCATATTTCTTTACAATCTCCTTAGTTTTTTTAGATGATGCTAATTTCTCCATTGTATCCCCGCTTTACTATAATTTTTTCAAAGCATTTTCAAATTCTTCCCTTGTAACTCCATAGTTATTTAGTCTGTTTAGAAATTGTTTTGAATTTCCATATCCTATGCCAAGTATCCTTCCTAAGACATCCCTTCTCTTTGAGGCATTATATGAACCTTCTAAATCATTTATAATTAAATCAATTTTTTTAAATTCCTCTCTCCTTTGGCTAACTTGACTTCTTACCTTGGAAAGGGCTTCCCTAATGCTATCAGGGGTGGCATTTTCTATACCTATATCTCCATCCTTAATGGCTTTTTCCCGAGGTAAAAAAGCGTGTTTACATCCTTTAATTTCCCTCGCAATGGTCTTTCTAATACTTTCACCGGCAAAGTCAGGGTCTGTAAAGATTATTATACCCTTTCTCTCATTGGCAAATTTAATTCGCTTTAGGGTATCCTTAGTTATTCCAAAACCATGGGTAATAATTATTTCAGCATCAACTGCCCTTTTAACAGCATTGACATCGTCTCTTCCTTCTACAACTATTACTTCTTTAATTATCATAAAGTGTTACCTCTTCCCATATTCCAAAATATAAACTCTTACATTTCTTCTACCAAATCTGAGTGCAGCCTTTGTACTTTCCATAAAGAGGTCAATTTTATTGCCCTTTATTGCTCCCCCTGTATCCTCGGCAGATGCAAAGCCATAGTCCTTAGAGCCATCTAAATATTCTACATATAGCTTTGATCCTAGGGGTATTACCTTCGGGTCTACAGCTACTACTCCTGGCCTAGCCTTTGTTCCACTGCGGGTAATCCCATATTGAGGATGGTCTGGAGTTTTCCCAGTACTTGCAACGGAAAGATCGTAGGCAGTTGCAGACATTGTAATGGCCTTCTTGTACCTTACAAGCTGTCCCCTAGAAGCTACAAAATACTGTTCTAATCCCTTATTTATCAATTCATCCACAGGCTCTTTTATAATATTTTCACCTGTTACTTCCCTAACAGCTTCTACACCATTCTCATAGACAATCCGATATTCAACTTCTTTCCTACCATCTTGCCCCTCTCTGGTTTTATTTATCTTCCCTGCTTCCATGTTATTGCTATATGTTATTATAGAGCTATATGGAATATCAACTTCTTCCTTCTCTATTTTCTCTTCGACTCTAATTACATCTATTATATCCTTTGGCCCAACTTCTTCATCAAGGCCCGGTTCTGTTCTATCCCTTTCTCCTAATTCAATGTCATATTCCACTAAAACATCAGCTACTTTATTGTTTGCAGTTAATAAATCTAAGCTCTTTCCGTCTATGTTAACCTTTACATCAAATGCTCTTTTTACTTCTAAAACCATTCCATCCTTTAATTTTACATCCCTACTGACATTTAGTTTGTCATGCTTATTCAGGGTGATTTTAGCTTTTTTCAATGCAGCATCAACTCTTGAAGATAGGGTTTCTATTATAATTTCCTGTTTCTCATCCTTTATTGTTATTTCCTTACTAAATATAGTTTCCATTGAGATTACAGCTAGTAAAAATATGGAAACAATTATTATAATACTTCTTTTTCTGCCTAATATGTTTAAAAGTTTATCAAATTCCTTCATAAGTATCCCTCCTTATATTTAAAATTAAGGCTTAAGGATATTATATTTTATAGACCTTTTTCAGTGTTTATGGGTCTGGGTTCTAGCACACACTAGTCTATAATAAATAAAATCCTATGTCAAATATATTATGTGGATGGGCAAGTATAGACACACAATTATAATATATTAAAGAATCTATATTTTATGTCCTCAAATTTAACAATATATTTTATGCTCTTAGTTGTTTTTATAATAATTTATTATTTTTGAAAAACTGTAGAAGATTGCATTGTTTTCCTTTTAGAACTTGTTACGGCTTAAAAGGGATTTTTTTTAATTAAGAGCATCAAATGAACAAGATTTTTATTCTACCATGTATCTACGTTATGCTATTATTGACATATTTATTTAAATATATTCTAATAAAGGAGTATACGGAGAGGCCTAAGAAATGGATAAACCTATTGCCATTTTTCCCTAATATCTTATGTATTTCCTGGGAAATTTTCTGCTTTCGACGATTTTGAGGTGGAAAATAGATTAAAAATAAATCTCTACATAAACCTTGTACTATCTAATTCCCACCATTTGTAGAAAAGTGATTGAGAAAGTTAACTTACTCCAGCAGCCACGGAGAATCCTTTAGGCTTATGCTATAAATCCCTCTAAAGGAAACCCCAGTGGCTGATTTCCTTTATTAAATTTGTAAGTCACTCATCTATATATCATTTTATTTTAAAATATCTTTTAGCATTTTCAGTAGTTTTCTCTATAACTTCCTCTAAGGAAATCTCCTTGATTTCCGCTATTTTTTCTGCAACATATTTTACATAACTAGACTCATTTCTCTTACCCCTATATGGATGGGGAGTCAAGTATGGGGAATCAGTCTCTATCATTAAATAATCCAGGGGAACAGTCTTTACTACTTCTACAGTTTTTCTGGCACTTTTAAAGGTGACTGGCCCCGCTATAGATATATATGCCCCTTTATGCACATATTGGCTAGCTAGTTCTGCACTCCCAGAATAACAATGCATCAAAACTCCTACATCAAAGGCTTTCTCTTCCCTGAGTATACTCATAACTTCATTATTTGCTTTTCTATCATGAACAATAATCGGTAGATTAACCTCCTTTGCAAGCCCAATCTGCTCCCTAAAACATTTTCTTTGAATATCTCTAGGAGAGTAGTCATAGTGAAAATCTAAACCTATTTCTCCAACTGCCATAACCTTTGGCTTTTTTGTCAAGCCCTTTAAAAGCTGAAGAATCATGTCATCCATAGTTTTAGCATCGTGGGGGTGAACTCCAACGGCAGCATAAATCATATCATATTTGCTGGCAAGCTCCACGGATTTAACAGAGCTTTCAAAATCCGCCCCTGGATTCATTATGTAGGATACTCCACTTTCCTTAGCCCTTCTTATTACATCATCTCTATCATTATCAAATTTTCTAGCATCCAAATGTGCATGGGAATCAAAAAGCATTTTACTCTCTCCTCTTTATTTTTTATATATAACAAAGATGTCTATAATCCCTTTGTTAATTGTCACTTTACAATTTTATCACTTTTTTAGCTTAAAGGATAATAATCTTTAATGTCCTTTGTCCATAATTGCATTATATAACATTGGCTTTATAAAGCCAAACAGATTGTAGATAAAGTCTACAAGATGTTAGACTTCCCCGAAATCTGAAGTTCGAGGCGTGCTGAAACCGAGAGGCCGCAGCGTATAAAGAAATACGCAAGGGTTCTTGGTTTCAGCAACAACGAAGAAATTCGGGTTTCAGGGAAGTCTGATTGGCTTTATAAAGCCAAATTCATTAATTCCCATAAAAGAACACAGGATGTCCTTTATAACATCCTGTGTTGTATTTTATAATTCTTCCGAGGGAGAAATCCTCCAGGGTAAAATAACTTCAAGTTTTAACTTATAGTGCTTTAGCTTTAAGACCATCCTATTATGCTGGCAAATGCAATTGCTATTGTACCTATCAATACCCATATTCCAAATAGAGGAAGCATATATTTTAACCATTTTTCATAGGGTACTTTAGCTACACCTAAAACAGCCATTATAACTCCCGATGTAGGTATTATAGTATTGGAAAAGCCATCTCCGTACTGATAGGCAGAAACAGCAACCTGTCTAGTCACATTAACAACATCTGCCATAGGAGCTAATAGAGGCATAACAATCATAGCCTGTCCCGAACCTGAAGGTACGAAGAAGTTAAAGATTAAATTTATATAGAACATTAAGACTGCAGAGATGGTAGGAGCTACCCTAGCTAGTGGTAAGGACATATAATAAATAATAGAGTGAATTATTTTACCATCTGTTAATAGTATTGTAATAGATTTGGCAAATCCTATTACTAGTGCCCCGTAGACCATGTTCTTACATCCTGCAATAAAGGATTTAGCCATATCATCTGGATGCATCTTAGCAATCAAGCCACTGATAAGTGCAACTCCCAGCATCATTGCACTTAAGTAATTAAGGTTCCACTTGAGCTTAAACGAACCATAGGCATATGTTGTAAAACCTGCTACTAAAACTAATAAAATAAGAGCGTGCCTTAAATTAAACTCCGTTACTTCCTTAGCAGTTTCAGACTTTTCTATCCATTCAATCTCATCTAGTACACTATTATTAATGTCACTTTGAAGTTTTTTTGCATATCTCATGGTATACCATACGGATACAACAAAGACTATGGCCCACACTACAGACCTTAATGTAAATCCCGACAATATTGGAAGTCCTGCTATGGTCTGTCCCAATATTGTGTTAAAGAATCCCATAGGAGTTGTAGTAGTTCCAGAAAATGCCCCTATATACATTATTGAAATACCTGCAACAGGGTCTAGTTTCAATTTTTTAGCCAATGCCACCCCAATGGGGATAAATGCAATAACTGCATTAACGACGATTCCCAACGCTCCTAAAATAGACATTAATGCCATTACAAAGGGTATAACTAATAGGGCCTTATCCTGGAGCTTATTTATTGATGAGTTTATTGTGGCATCGATAGCTCCCGTATCATTAATTATTTGAAAAAAGCCCCCTACTAGGAATGTAAGGAAGATAATCGTTGCTGCTCCATTCATCCCCTTTGGAATAGATAGTAGAAAGTCTCCTATACCTACTGGATTTCTTTCTACAAAGTTAAATGAGTCTGCATTAATCAAGGTCTTACCCGTAGCTTCATCGGTAATCATTTCATATTCACCGGCCGGTATTATATAGGTTAAAATAGCCGCAATTATAACAAACATCATTATCAATGTATAGGTATTTGGAACCTTAAATCTTTTTTTCCTCTTTACTATACCATTAGAACTAGTCATTTGGCTTCCTCCTTTAAGTATTCATACAATAGTTAACCAAGCCTTTTGAAAACTACTTTTTTAAGTATTTCCTTTCCGTATTCTAATGCCTTTAGATTAAATTTCATTTCAGGATGATGGAGTCCAGGTACTAAGTCGGAGCCTAATCCTATATAGGCTGATTTTACCTTTAATATCTCTGTATAAAAATGAAAATCTTCTCCACCAGGTGTAATAATTTCATCTATTGAGCTCCCTAACACATCCCTTATCGCTTCCCTTACAATACGAAGCATTTCTTCATCGTATTCTGCTGCTGGAACACCGTCAACTTCTATTTCTGCCCTTGCTCCTATAGATTGAACGCTTCCATTAATAGCATCTTTAATCTTTTCTACTAATTCTTCCATAATCTCATTTTTTTGGGCCCTCAGGTCAAGGACCATTGTAACTGAATCGGGGATAATATTATGGGCACTCCCAGAGGTATTGATCTTAACAACCTTAGCAGAATGGGGAACCCTTGGGTCTATTCTTATAGTATTTATTCCATTAATTGCTAATACGGCAGCATCTACGGCATTTACTCCTAGATGTGGCCTTGCACCATGGGAGGCTAATCCATTTATCTTTACCTTAACTACTTTAGAAGAACCATGACATAATGCCGGAGTTGCTTCTCCAAGTCTAGCTTCTTGGATTGGCCTTAAATGGATACCTACTATTTCTTCTACTTCATCAAGAAGTCCCGATTTAGCCATTTCTATCGCTCCCCCTAGGATTTCCTCAGCAGGCTGAAATATGAATACAGCCCTACCCCTTGATATTCCTTTTTCAATTACTTCCTTGGCCGCAGCCAGTACCATAGATGAGTTTGCATCATGTCCACAGGAATGTATGTTAATCTTTTTCCCATCTATTTCATATTCTAGGGCATCCATATCTGCCCTGACAGCTAAAATCGGTCCCTTAACCCCACTGTCTATTGTTGCAATTATTCCTGTAACGGCAATTCCTTCTACAACATCGTACCCAAATTTTTTCAATTCCTCTGATATAAACTTTGAAGTTTTGAATTCATTATGACCTGTTTCAGGAATTGAATGAAGATAATTATATACTTCTTCTACATATTTTTTCTCTGTAATTTCCATCCCCTCCTTTCCATTAATTTTTGTCTTATCTCCATCTATTTCCCAGTTCCCAACTCTAAATAGTTTAACTAGCAATTTGCATGCCAAGCTATCAATCCCACCCCTGGAGCCGAAGAAATTATTACATAATCGTAATATGTATATGACAAGCGGGAGAGTTTTGGGTTTTTTCACCCAAAACTCTCCCGCTTGTCATCCCTTAAACTTGTTTTTTAAATTATTTCATTTCCTTCCCCCGTTAATTTAGCCCCACCTCTCCCATTTCCATAGGTTATAAGGCCCTTATGCTGTAGGAATTTCATAATTTTTCTTATTTTATGCTCCGATACATTGAATCCATCCTTAACTGCCTCTTTATAAACAGTTCTTCTTCCAGCAGGTCTATATTTTAAAGTCCTCAGTATATATACTGCAAGCTCATTCTCCTCAGAAAGCAATTCGGAAAATATCCTCTCCTTTAACTCCTCCCTAGAAGCCTCCACTTCATCTAAGAAATCCGGAGGCAAATCCTTTACGGTTAGTAACTCTTCCCCCATATATGCCATATACTCTATACAATTCCTCAATTCTCTTATATTACCATCCCAATGGTGATTTATTAAAATCTCCTTTAGCTCCCTATCTAATTCTTTATTTTCAACACCTAGCTTTTCTAAGATATCCTTTATTAAATATGGAATATCGTCCCTTCGTTCCCTAAGATGGGGTAAATTCAAAGTTAAAACATTTAACCTATAATATAGGTCCTTTCTAAATTTTCCTTCCTTCACTAACTTCTTTAGGTTTTTATTTGTAGCTGCTATGATTCTAACATCCACAGGGATGATTCTTATTCCCCCTATCCTCATAACCTCTTTTTCCTGTAATACTCTAAGGAGTTTAGCTTGCATATATGTGGGAAGCTCTCCAACCTCATCTAAAAATAGGGTTCCCATATGGGCAAGCTCAAAAAGCCCTTTTTTACCGCCCTTTCGAGCACCTGTAAATGCACCCTCCTCATATCCAAACAGTTCACTCTCCAGCAGGTCTGAGGAGAGAGAAGCACAATTTATTCCTAAAAAGGGTTTGTTTTTCCTTTCAGAATTGTTATGAATGGCTTGAGCAAATAATTCTTTCCCCGTCCCACTTTCACCCATAATTAATAGGGGGGCTTCAATTCCGCTTATCTTTTTAGCCCTATTCTTACATTTTGTTAAATTTTCACTAACCCCTACTATATCATCAAATCTATATTTAGCTACATATCCTTTGTCAATAAGCTGCTTTCTCAACTGGCTTTCTAGATTCTCTATCTCTGATCTATCTTTAATAATCAAAAGGAATCCCCAGATTCTATCGTCAACCCTTATAGGTCTTTTAGTTATCACTAAACTTTTTGTGGTTGATGAATGCTTTATCAAACAGTTTTCTATATAGTCTTTCTCCAGTATATTATCTATAGGTGGATAAGAATATATAATATCCTTTATGTTTCTATTTAGGATACTTTTTTCATCCACATCTAATATTTTTTCTACAGATTTATTGCAATGTATAGCTCTATAATCCTTATCTATTACTATAACCCCATCATCTATTACGTCTAAAATGATATTCAATTGATTTTTTATCTTATGTGTACTGTCGAAGATAAAATGAAGACCATGACTAATCGGCACAATGGTTTTTAAATATCTCTCCAGTTTTTGGTCTAGTTCATCGTTTAATATATCCAGCTTAGTCATTATATTCATCAAAGTAGATATATCAATGACTCTCCATCCAATATTTACTACTTCCCGGGCCTTTTTTGGAACATGACGAAGCTGGCCCGGAGTTACAGCGTATTCTAAATCCGGTACATTGTCCATATTAGGATATACAGGGGTAAAATCTATATGCTTTACTCCCATTTCATATAAAAGAGATATGGTATCTACAGCCCCGATTTTATTATTATTTACCAGCATAGCCTTCGTTCCATAGGGTAAATTATATAGCTTCTCAAAGCTTCCCTTTTTAAAGGTTCTGCTGAGATAAATTATTTCCATTTCATCGGGAAGGTACTCCTTTGCAATATTAGTTAATCCAGAAAAGGTTAATAGTGTAAGGTCACCATTAATCATTTGATTTATACCTTCTTTTATACTATATCCTTCTATATCTAGATATTCACCAAAAAAATTTTTTAGGTCCTTGACATATTTGTCCCTGGGTATCCCTTCAAAGGTAATGAGGATTAATTTCTTTTTCAAAAGACTTCACCACCTAAAAGTATAGCTAGCAACATAATGCTGCTAGCTATATATTAACTTACTATGCTTCCGCTTTCAATATCTGCCTCGACTAAAGTTAGTTTTTTTCCCGATGTTGCAGCTAATATCATACCTTGAGATTCTACTCCCCTAAGTTTTACAGGTTTAAGGTTAGCAACAAGTACCACCTTCATACCTATTAAATCTTCAGGTCTATAATCCTTTGCTATTCCCGATACTACCTGTCTAGTTCCATCGCCTACCTTGAGCTTGAGTACTAATAATTTATCGGCCTTAGGATGCTTCTCAGCCTGTGTAATCTCTGCAACCCTTAAATCCACCTTTGCAAAATCATCAATTGTAATTTCTGATTTAACTGATTCTTCTTTTTCCTTGTTCTTGACTTCTTTACTTTGGGATAGCTCAGCCTTGATTTCCTTTAATTTTTTTTGTATATCTATACGTTCAAATAAAATTTCAGCCTTGCCTACCTTAGCTCCAACCTCCATGCCTTTAAATTCAGAAAGGCTTTCTAAAGTAGTATCACTGGTATTTAATTGCTCAAATATCCTCTTAGAGGTTTCAGGGAGAAAAGGATTAAGCAGTACACCAGAAAATCTTATGGATTCCAATAGGTTATATAATACAGTTCCTAATCTACCTTTTTTATCAGGGTCTTTTCCCAAAATCCACGGCATGGTTTCATCTATATATTTATTGCTTCTTCTTAAAAGGGTAAATATTTCACTTATTGCATCGGCTACCTTAAGGTCATCCATTTTAGCTTGAACTCTTTGAGGTGTTTCAAGGGCAAGCTTAATGAGTTCATCATCTATATCCTCTTTTTCAATGGGCCTTTCTATAGTTCCATCAAAGTATTTGTTAACCATTGTAATCGTCCTATTGACAAGGTTTCCTAAAACATTGGCAAGGTCGGAATTGATCCTCTCCATTACTAGCTCCCAGGTTATTGTTCCATCTTGAGCAAAGGGCATTTCATGTAGTGAATAATATCTCACTCCATCTACCCCAAAATGCCTAGCTAAATCATCGGCATATATTATATTGCCCTTTGATTTACTCATCTTTCCATCTCCAAAGAGCATCCAAGGATGTCCAAAAACTTTTTTAGGCAGTGGTATGTCAAGGGCCATCAACATTATCGGCCAGTAAATTGTGTGAAATCTTAGTATATCTTTTCCTATTAGATGTAGGTCCGCTGGCCAGTATTTATTGTACTTCTCCCCATGATTTCCATTTGCATCAAATCCAAGGCCAGTAATGTAATTAGATAGAGCATCTATCCATACATATACTACATGGCTATCATCGAAGGTTACAGGTACCCCCCAGTTAAAGGAGGTTCTAGATACACAAAGATCTTGAAGCCCTGGCTTTAGGAAATTATTAATCATCTCGTTTTTTCTAGATTCAGGCTGGATAAACCCGGGATTTTCTTTAATATGCTTCATTAATCTATCCTGATATTTGCTTAATTTAAAAAAATAGGCCTCTTCTTTAGAGTGGACAACTGCTCTACTACAATCAGGGCAGTTTCCCTCTATTAACTGTGATTCTGTTAAGAATGATTCACAGGGGGTACAATAAAGTCCTTCATATTCTCCTTTATATATATCTCCCTTATCGTATAACTTTTTAAATATGTTTTGCACTTGTTTTTCATGGTCCTTATCGGTGGTTCTAATAAATTTATCGTAGCTAACATTCATAAGGTCCCATATGGATTTAATTTGGGCTGCTATATTATCTACAAACTGCTGAGGTTCTTTTCCTGCTTCCTTTGCTTTGATTTCAATTTTTTGACCATGCTCATCTGTTCCCGTCATAAAAAACACATCGTAACATAACTGTCTCTTATACCTAGCTATTGCATCTGCAAGAATAATCTCATATGTATTTCCTATATGAGGCTTTCCAGATGTATAGGCTATGGCTGTAGTAATGTAGTACTTTCCTTTATCCATGCTAACGCCTCCTCTATTTAACTCATTTTAGCCTAGGAATTTGATACTTTTTTTATTTCCCCTGTTTCCACTAGGAAATTTTTTGGAAAAATATTTAAGCACCAAAAAACCCCGTCCCCCACAAAGGGACGAGGATATCTCGTGCTACCACCCTATTTCATCATTATGTTACCATAATGACCTCGCTAAGTGACTAGTCATCACCTTGCATTTCTAACGGATGCAAATCCGACCCGATCTACTCTTATTTCAACCAGATAGTTCAGGGGCCATCTTCAGCATATTTTCTAGTACCGGCTTTCACCTTCCCCGGCTCTCTATAACTAAAACTATAAGCTTACTCTTCCCATCAATACTTTTCATATATCTCCATATTAATTATTATACTATAGAATATATAAAATTATTCACATCTTGTCAATATTTATTATGGATTTTCCTTTATGTATCCCAGCTTTACCTTGCTTTTTAAGTATTATTTTCATCCCCAATTCAATGAAAGTAAATTAAAGTAAAGGAAATGATACCTGTACAGTTCAAGTATCATTCCCAGCTCCATAGTTTCACAAACTCATCTCTAATATTTTATGTTTAATTCACAAACAAAAAGCTTTTCAATTATCCATAGTAAATGGATAGCTTCATTTATTCTTCTGCATGTTCTTTACGTCTAATTTTTATAACTAAAAACAATCCAACTAATAAAATTAAACTAACACCTAAGAAAAAGCTAGGGTTTGAGTTATCCTGAGTACTTCCCTGTGATGTCTCACCACCAGCCTTATCTTCCTCAATATCTTCCTTTAGCATTTCTTTGATTACCTTAGAATCAACAAAGCCTTGATTACTTAAACCACTTAAATATTGAGACTTCTCCTTTGGTATTAAAGGTAATACTTCTTCCTTATTCTCGGTTTTATTTATCATAAGGTGATAGTTTCTAAATGTAACAACCTTTGGTACATTACCTTTACTCAACTCTTCATATTTTAAAAGTGTCTCTTGAAAAGTTTGGGCATTCCCACCGAAATGAACAAGCTTATATTCACCATCCTCGTATCCTATTGTAAGAAAGGTTTTAGCCTTTCCATTAAGGTTAAGGATGAATCTCCAAAATTTAGTTTCATCACAAACATCTAATACACTATCATTGGTACTAGTTTTAAGCTTATTTTTATTTATAAATTGAAGGTTAAACCCTTTACCCAATTCAACTTTTTTAACCTCTTCAATGCTTTCAAATCCAAATTTTTCAGGGTCTTCTCCAACCCTATCCTTAAATAATTTTAAGCCTTCCTGTGCCCCTTTAATTACCTCTTTAGGCATATTATCATTATAGGCAAAGCTGCTAAAGCTTAATAATAGACAAAGTATTAAGCTTAAACCCATAAAAAGCTTTTTCATAAAATAAACCTCCCGTTTATATGATATTAAAAGTTAGAATTTTTTTCTAATTTATACAGACTTCTATTCCATCTACGGTCATATCCTGGACCACCTTTAAAAAAAGCATAGCTCATATAATGTCTAGCTCCATCCCAAGGGTCCATATAGTATATATATTGACCCGCTCTCTCATCATAGCCTTCTAAAACTACTGCATGTGCTCCACCAACAGACCAACTCCAAACTGCATATACAGGTCTTTCATAGTAGTATGTCTCCGATACTACAGAATTGAAGGACAGACCACCGGTATGGGTAGAATCAAGGCCATAGGCCCTTAATCCCTTTTGAGACTCCCAGTCATATCCTCCCTCATTTATAACTTTACCCTTCACTGTAATACAAAAGTTTCTTTGACTTACTGTTTTTCCATATTCTCCAAGAATCGAAACACAGCTTGCATTCCAACACCACTTATCCTTTTCTTGTCTTACGATTGGCACCCTTACTGAGAAGTCTTTTGGATAAGCATTGGCTACTAGGGTGCTAAAAACCAGGACAAACATAAGTATAATAATTGTACTGACCTTAAAACTTTTTTTCATATTTTTGACTCTCCTTTGTTTTTTCAAGTATTTAATTTCCACATAAAAGCTTTTATTTTTTAAGTAGAGAATTCTTTTTACAACTATTTTGAACTTTCAATAGTTGCTGTGCACATGTAAATTATAGCATAATTTACATAATTTGTAAATAATTTTATGAAGTGCTTAATTACAAAAGGTAATGCAAGGACTTCTCCTCTATTTACTTAGTTCCTAAAAAGATACCTAAATTTCATTTTAAAAAGGTGATGTCTGCTTTAACGCAAACATCACCTTTTTTAAAATCCAGCTATACAAATATTAACTTTATTTAGTAGTATTTTTTTCCTTTATTTTTTCTAAATCCCCAACTGTAAGGGTTAAATTATTTTTCTCGTTTACACTTACAAGTTCCTCTAGACCGCTCTTTAATGTTGCAGATTCTTTATCGTAGCTGTAGGAACTTTGAATAGGATTCAATAAAGTTGCAGGGCTATTTTCATAGGTAGTAAGGAACATAACATACTTTTTATTTTGTACAAATTCTACACTCTCATCTGCTACATAAATAACATTTTCACCTTCTCCACCTATCTGCTTAACTTCTATTGTTTCACCGGGCTTAATTACACCTTTAAAGGCATCACTGACTTTAATAGTGTATACGGTATAAATTTTCTTAGAAGATTGAGGCTGCTCATTGGGCTTAAATTTTTCATCTTGCCCTAGGGGCGCAATTAAATCATCGATTTCTTCAAGCCTTGAATTTACTACTGTTCCTTCAATAATCACATCGGCCTTTTCAGCTAACTCATCTACGCTTGAATATTCAGGGTAATCTCCATATACACGGGCAACTAATTTTTCTTGCTGCTGAACATTTACTTTTCCTGTTGAACATCCAACCGTTACTATCATTACGGCAAAGCATAACATAAGAATTAATAATCTATTTATTTTCATTTTAAACCTCCTTAAAATATTTTATAGGGATAATCGCCTCTAAACTTTAATAAATATTTCAAAGAAAAGGATAATGCCCTTTACAATTTTTCTTTAAAATATTAAGTTATAAAAGCAAACATCCATAAAGACATCTAGACTCTAGTACTTAGCCCTAACATTGTTTATGTCAAAGGTCTGAGGTCTAGTCATTGTGTTTCTATTCCTAGAATACTTCATAATAGAAGGCTGAGAAGTTCTAGGATTATCAGCTAGCCATATTGTATGGCCTAATTCATGTACGAAAACACTTTGAATAAAGTTAGAAAAATTAGTGGCATCCCTTGAAATTGTCCTGTTATTCATTTCAATTGTAAATCTTGTTATTTTATTTCCACTATAGTAAATGATACACTTACCATAGGCCCCATAGGAATAGTTAGCAACATATACAGGGTTATTTGAACCACTAACTTTATTAAAACTTACCTTTGCTCCAGCACCATTCCAACTTGCCATACCATTATCCAAAGCCCTTTGCCAAGTAGAGTTATGGTTATAGGGCCTAATTGGTACATTCGATGTTGGCCATCCATAGTTTAGATACTTAGCAAATGCAACGGTAGTAAATAAAAACATACAGCAAATTAACACTATACCTACCTTAAGTTTCTTCTTCACAGTTATCCCCTCCACATTTTAATCTTTTAGTACAATATCCAAGTTAATAGGATATTTGAAACTTCATTCTTTCTTTTAGCCACCCCCTTTAAAGCTTATATTATGTATAAATATATAACTTAAAGGTATTATAGCATGAATAAAATGAGAATTTTGTAAAATATTGTAAAAAAGATAAAAATTAAGAAAATTTTAATAAATTTGTAACATTTTTACATGTTTATTTTTGTACAATCTATTTTTAGTGTAATTATTTGATAATTTCTTCATATTTTTTTAACAATGTCTTCTTATACTTTAATAAAAAACCAGTCAAAATTATGTTCTTCATCTATTTTATAATTTAAAGCAAAGAGTTTTTCTTTAGTTATTAAAGTAATATTTTTAAAAACAATTTCTCTAATTTCTTCCCTTAAACCTATCTCTTCCTTAACGTACTCTTAAGCGTACGTTATAATTATGTTAGGAGGTGTTTTTTTGAAAACAGTGCCAGTTACAAAAGCAAGGCAAAGCATATATAAACTAATTGATGAATCTATTAAACATAGCGAACCCATTCAAATTACTACAAAAAATGGAAATGCAATTTTAATTGGAGAAGACGATTGGAGGGCAATTCAAGAGACTATGCATCTATTATCAATCCCCGGTATGAGAGAGTCTATTCTAGAAGGTGGAAAGGAAAAAATTGAAGAATGCACCAAACTTGAGGAGTTAGACTGGTAAATGTACGAAATAGTATTTACAAAGCAAGCAGTCAAGAATGCAAAAAAATCAATCTAGCCCAGCTAAAATCAAAAGTACTGAAAATACTAGAAGCCATGAAAGAAAATCCATATAAACCGCCTTACGAGAAATTACAAGGGGACTTAAAAGAATTCTATTTAAGAAGAATTAACATACAGCATAGAATTGTATGTCAAATTTACGAAGAAGACAAAACCATAAAAATTATTCGTATGTGGACTCACTATGAGTAAATATGAAAATAATTTAATCTCTTATGCTAGTAAATTATACCTTAGAATTTTGTTAATGATATTTTAGTCTAAGTGATTTTTATAGCATATAGGTTTAATTTATATTCTCGTGGAGCCTGTAAATAACTCTAACATAAGGAACGATACTCTTAATCTTAAACATCTGACTATCAAATCTTAATCCTATTATTTATAACTTTATTCTTTTATAACAGCCTTATTTTTGCATTTTAATAAAGGCCATATTAAAATAAGCACTACCAATACTATTGAATTTAAATAGATATTGATAGTACTCTATTATTACAGCTCACTGATAGAAATATAAATAAAAAGGAAAGATTTCTAAGCTCTAATTTAAGGATTAAATTATATTCTCAAGTCTTAGCTTCAGCTTAAAGCTATTTATTAAATTATTGGTATTCACTGTTCTATCAAATAATCTACCCTCTCCAACAACTTGTAACTTAGCCTTCCCATGGGAGAAGTTAAATCCATTTCCATTAGTATAGAGAATGGGATTTTTATTGACGGGCCAAAATACCCCTCTTTCTTTTTGCACATTTATTTTGAAATACTCGGGGATATTCATGGATATTTCATCAAGTATATCATCAGGACTACTATATTCCATATTTGTGCTAAGGGCATTGGCAAGGCCTATTATGGACTGCCAGTTCTCCATATGACCCAGGGGTGGTATAGCTTGATTTATTCTCTGTATCCTTCTTTCGCTGCTGGTATAGGTTCCCCTGGATTCAGTAAAGCTAACAGCCGGCAGAACAACATCTGCCTTCTTTGCCGTTTCAGTTAAGTTAGTGTCTTGAACCATTAAAAAGTCTAGATTGCTTAAGTCTATATGGGGAATATCTTCTCCGAATATAAGGAGACCTTTAACTGTTTTTTTCTCAATTCCATGGATAATTTCCTTAAAATCTTTACAAATTCCCATATCTACAAGCCCTTGACTGTTATTATTGGGTTTAAGCTGTATTATACCACTACGTGCCTTCCCTATGTGACCAGATATAACTGCTATGTTTGCAATCATTTTTGCTGCATCTGTCCCTATAGCTTTTTGATCAAATACTATCATTGCTTTTTTGGAATTTCCGTAAATCTCCCCTATTTCTTCAGCAGCTTTACCTACTTTTATCCCTTCCAGGCTTGCCTTAAGCTCCTCAAGGCCCAATGTCTTCTCTGGGTCTGGAACAAATCCCTTATCGATTAAGGTTTTAGCTACTTCTTTTAAGATTTTTATATCGTTTTTGGGTATTATTCTCCTATAGGCCCACTCGTCAGCCTGAGTTTCAGTGGGATTTATTACAATGAGTTTAGCACCATTTTCTACTGCCTTCTTTATCTTAAGTCCAACAATGGTGTG